>CAZNHG010000207.1:0-5824 GCA_964572555.1 uncultured Devosiaceae bacterium
GGGTCCGAGCATTGAACAATGACCGGAGATTGCGCGGAACCTAAGCGATGCCGGCGGCCTTGTGTAGCCCCCGGTACGAATTTTCGTTCAGGGAAAGGCCTTGCACCACCCTCGCCGCAACCCAGCGCCGGTGCATGCGGTGGTTTTGGGGACGTGGGTTACCCTATGCAATCCTGTTCGTCGTTTCCGGATCGAAGAGCACGGCGTTATCGAGAGCGAAGATGAACGCGAACTCGTCGCCAGGGCGAACGCGTGCATCGGAGCGGACGCGCGCCGTGACCTCTCGACCGCCGATCTGGGTGACGACATAGGTGTCCGACCCCGTCGGCTCGACGATGTCGACGACGGATTTGACGGTGTTGACCGCCTTGGCCTCGGGGTCCAGCAGGCTCTGGTCGGTGATCGCCTCGGGCCGAATTCCCAGCGTGACAGATTGGCCGGTCGCCAGCGACTCCGGGCCGACCGTGTGCGGCACTGCCAGACGGACCGGTTCATCGTCCCCCGCCAGCTCGATCTGCTTGCCGCCGTCCGCCTCGACAACGCGCCCGTCGAACATGTTCATGGCGGGCGAGCCGATGAAGTCGGCGACGAACAGGTTGGCCGGTAGCCTGTAGATTTCCTCGGGCGTGCCTGCCTGCTGGAGTACACCTTCCTTGAGCACGGCAATCTTCGTGGCCATGGTCATGGCCTCGATCTGGTCGTGGGTCACGTAAACGATCGTTGCCCCGGTGTCGCGATGCAGGCGCTTGATTTCACCGCGCATCTCGACACGCAGCTTCGCATCGAGATTGGAAAGCGGCTCGTCGAACAGGAACACCTGCGGATCGCGCACCAGAGCACGCCCCATGGCCACGCGCTGCCGCTGCCCGCCGGACAGCTGGCTCGGGCGGCGCTTCAGGAGATGTTCGATCTGCAGCGTCTTCGCCGCAGCGAGCACGGCCTTTTCCCGCTCGGGTTTGGGCACGCCGCGCATTTCGAGCGCGAAGGAGATGTTCCCCTCCACTGTCATGTTGGGATAAAGCGCATACGACTGGAACACCATGGCGATATCGCGCTTGGAGGGATGCAGGTCGTTGATCACTTCGCCATTGATCACGATGTCGCCCCTCGTGGCGGGAGCAAGTCCGGCGACGGTGTTCAGCAATGTGGACTTGCCGCAGCCCGACGGGCCGACGAGCACGAGGAAACCGCCCTCCTCCAGCGAGATGTCGATATTCTTAAGGATCTCGACCCCGCCGATGCTCTTGGAAAGGTCGCGAAGTTCCAGAAAGGCCATGTGGTTATCCCTTGACCGCGCCGGCCATCAGCCCGCGCACGAAATAGCGCCCCGCCAGGACGTAGACGATCAGGGTCGGCATGGCCGCATAGACGGCGGCGGCCATGTCGACGTTGTATTCCTTCACGCCGGTCGACGAGGAGACGAGGTTGTTGAGCGCAACGGTCATCGGCGCGTTTTCGCCGGATGCGAACGAAACGCCAAACAGGAAATCGTTCCAGATATTGGTGAACTGGTAGATGATCGTCACGACGATGATCGGGCCGGAACTAGGCAGCATGATGCGCCAGAAAATCCGGAAGAACCCGGCCCCGTCCATCTGTGCGGCCTTGACCAGTTCGTCGGGAAACGACTCGTAGTAGTTGCGGAAGAACAGCGTCGTGAATCCGAGCCCGTAAACGACATGCACCAGGACCAAGCCCGGCGTGCTGTTTGCCAGCCCGAGAATGCCGAGCACGCGCGCCATGGGAATGAGCACAGCCTGAAACGGGATGAAGCAGGCGAACAGCATGAGGCCGAAAACCAGTCTGTGTCCGGGGAAGCGCCACTTGGTGAGCACGTAGCCGTTAAGGGCGCCGAGCACGGTGGAAATGGCGACCGCCGGCACGACCATCTTGATCGAGTTCCAGAAATAGCCGTTGATCCCCTCGCAGGTCACGCCGATGCACGCCCCGCTCCACGCCTTCATCCAGGCATCGAGGGTTGGGCTGTCGGGAAACGCCAGCATGTTGCCGGTGCGAATCTCGGCAAGCGGCTTGAGCGAGGTCACAAGCATCACAAAGAAAGGCAGCAGGTAGATCGCCGCGAACAGCAGCAGCAGGCCGTAGATGACGTAGCGGGCTGTGCGGGCCGATCCTGCGGTAACGCTTTGGGTTTCCGCGCTCATTTATCACCCTCCCTGAGTTCGGAATAGAGGTAGGGGATCATGATCGCGGCCACGCCCATGAGCATCATGATCGCGCTGGCCGAGCCGACAGCCATCTGGCTGCGCGTGAACGTGTAGGAATACATGAAGGTCGAGGGCAACTCGGTCGCGTTGCCCGGCCCCCCGCCGGTCAGGGCGATCACCAGGTCGTAGGACTTGATCGCCATGTGTGCGAGCACAATGATCGCCGACAGGAATGCCGGACGCAGCAGGGGAATGACGATCCGGCGATAGATCGCGAAGGTGGACGCCCCGTCGATCTGCGCGGCCTTGATGATCTCATTGTCGATGCCGCGCAGCCCGGCCAGGAACATGGCCATTACAAACCCTGAGACCTGCCAGACGCCAGCGATGACCACGGTATAGATCGCCATGTTCGTGTCTATCAGCCAGTCGAACTCGAAACTCGTCCAGCCGAACTGGTGCATGGCCCGCTCGAGTCCGAGACCGGGATTGAGGAACCACTTCCAGGCCGTGCCGGTGACGATGAAGGAAAGGGCCATGGGGTAGAGAAAGATCGGCCGCAGGACGCCCTCGGCCCGGATGCGCTGGTCGATCAGGATCGCCAGCATCAGCCCAATGGCGATGCCGAAGCCGATATAGAGCACCCCGAAGATGAACAGGTTCTTGATCGCCATGTGCCAGTTGGGCTGCGCCCACAGACGCGCATAAGCATCGAACCCGGTCAGTTCATAGACCGGCAGCAAGGTGGAGTCCGTGAACGAGAGATAGAGCGTCCACAGGATGAAGCCGTAGACGAAAAACAGGATCAGCCCGAAGGACGGTGCGAGCACGATCTTGGGCAGAATGGTGCGCACCTTGTCCAAGAGGCTGGCGCGACGCCGGACAAGCGCGGTTGGGTCGGCTGTCGCAGTCATTTCAGATTCTCCCTTCCAGGCTGGCGCATGACCTGACCGGGGCCATGGCCCCGGTCATAACCCGTATGCAGGATGCGAGGTACGGGCG
Organism: uncultured Devosiaceae bacterium; assembly: GCA_964572555.1. Lineage (GTDB taxonomy): Bacteria > Pseudomonadota > Alphaproteobacteria > Rhizobiales > Devosiaceae > CAZNHG01. The sequence continues at coordinate 3,168 of CAZNHG010000207.1, forward strand.
CCCTACTGGGCTGCGGCAATCGCCTCTGGCAAGCGCTGAAGTGCTTCATCGGTCGAGATCTGACCGTTGAGGTGCTGGGTGATGACGTCGAAAAACGCCTCCTGGATCGCCGAGGGTTGCGCGTGACCATGCGCGAGCGAGCCGGCGAGCGTGTCGCTTTCCGAGGCCGACGCCAGTTGTTCCATGGCCTTCTTGCCGCAGTCGTCGAATTCCTCGTCGGAAATGTCGGTGCGCGCGGGCACGGAGCCCTTCACGGTGTTGAAGGCGACCTGGAAGTCTGGATCCATGACGGCCGATGCCATCGCGAGCTGAGCATCACGCTTTTCTTCGCCCACCTCGAACATCACGAACTGGTCGGAGTTGAACAGCACGTCGCCCTGGGTGCCGGGAAAGCGCATGCACATGAAGTCCTCGCCCGGGGTCAGGTCGGCCCTCAGGAATTCGCCCTTGGCCCAGTCGCCCATCTGCTGGGCGCCAGCTTCGCCTTCGATCACCATGCCCGAGGCCAGGTTCCAGTCACGGCCCGAGAAGTTCTCGTCGAAATAGCTCGAGAGCTTTTCCATGTTCTCGAAGACTTCACGCATGGTGTCGCTCGACAGGGCTTCCTGATCGAGATTGATCACCGCGTCGCGGTAGAAATCGATGCCGCCCACGGACAGCACGACATTCTCCCACATCGTGGCGTCCTGCCAGGGCTGGCCACCGTGAGCGAGCGGGGTGATCCCCTGCTCCTCGAAATTGTCCAGCATGGCATAGAACTCTTCGAGATTCTGCGGCTCCTCGCCGCCGTATGCCGCATAGGACTCGCCGTTGATCCACAGCCAGTTGGTCGAGTGCACGTTCACGGGCGCTGCGATCCACTGGCCGTCCTGCCTGGAGAAGTCCTGCAGCGCGGCCGGCACGACCTCACCCCAGTTCTCCTCCTCGGCAACCTCGTTGAGGTTCGCCACAACGCCGAGCTCGGCCCACTCATTGATGTCGAAGCCAAGCATCTGCACCGCGGTCGGGGCGTCGCCCGAGGTGACGCGGGCACGCAGAGCCGTCATGGCGTTGCCCCCGGCACCGCCGGCAACGGGCATGTCGTCCCAGGCAATGCCCTGCTCTTCTAGGTTCTCCTTGAGAACGTTGAGCGCGGCGGCCTCACCGCCGGAAGTCCACCAGTGCAGGACCTCGACACTCTGGTCCTGCGCCTGCGCAGCACCGGATGCGAACGCAACCAGCGCAGTGCTGGCAGCGAGTTTTGCTATGATGTGCTTTGTCATAAGAAACCTCCCAAATGCCGGTACATCCGGCATTACTGAATTTATAACGTTACATCATGTAGCTCTGTCAACCCACTTCATTTGTACCCAGCTCAAGTCAATATTCAAATTTATTCTGCAAATTCAATGCTCTAAAAAATACAACTATGAGCTTAGCGTGTATGCTTCTCCATTTGTAACGTTACAAATCCTGTGTCATCATGCGCCGCAGCCGCCGGGGAGGAAATCGAGTAGATGGGCCACAGCGACAAGACCGATCCCGGCAACGCCCGCCAAACCGCGGAAAAGCCGACGTTGCGCACGATCGCGGGGATCACGGGCCTGGCCGTCACCACGGTCTCGCGCGCGCTCGGAGACGCACCCGAGATCGCGCACGAGACCCGCCAGCGGGTCCAGAAAGTGGCAGGCGATATCGGCTACCTGCCCGATCGCGCCGCCCAGCGCCTGCGCACCGGGCGGACCAACGTCATCGCCCTTGTGCTCGATCCGCACGAGGAGATCCTCAACTTCGGCACATCCATCATCAAGGGATTGACCGAGGCGCTGCGCGGCACATCCTATCAACTGGTCATCTCACCACACTTTCGAAACGAGCCGGCTGTCGTCCCGCTGCATACTATCCTGCGCAACCGCATGGCCGACGGGGTGATCTTCTCGCGCACCGAACCCTTCGATGCGCGCGTCAAACTGCTCATCGAAAGGGACTTTCCTTTCATCTGCCATGGGCGCACGGAGCTGTCGACACCGCACCCGTTCGTCGATTTTGACAATGAGAGTTTCGCCTACCAGGCAGCCAGCAAGCTGATCGGGCAGGGTCGCCGGAAGATCGCGATCCTGTTGCCGCCCGATCGCTTCACGTTCCACCAGCACATGCGTTATGGCTTCATGCGCGCCGTCAGGGAAGCGGGCGTGGACTACGAGATTCTCGATATGGTCACGCTGGACAGCCCCTCCGAAGCGGTTACCGCCCAAGTGGCGCAAAGGCTGGAACAGGCCGATTCCGCGGATGGCTACGTATTGGCCGGCGAGGTTTCGGCATTGGCGGTCATGGCGGCGCTGACCGACGCAGGCCTGCAGCCCGGCCGCGACGTGGGGCTGGTCGCCAAGAAGACGTCGAACCTGTTCACCTCGGTCCGACCGCAGATCGACACGATCCATGAAGACCTGATGGCGGCGGGAGCCGACATGGGGCGCCTGCTGCTCAAACGTATTGCCGGGGACGACCCGCAGTCCCTTCAATCGGTGCACCACCCCGAAGCCCCCTAGGACGGCAACCGGGTGACGCGAGGACCAACCGGCCCTTCGCCGCGAACAGCACCGCCGCATTCGATGCACCCGACACAACAGGCTCGAGCTTGACCGCCCCGATCTCCCGCGGGACCTTGAAGGCAAATC
>CAZNHG010000208.1:0-5798 GCA_964572555.1 uncultured Devosiaceae bacterium
GTCAGGGTGTAGTTGCTCTCAAACAGGGTATCGGAGCCTTCAAACGCGGCTCGCCGTTCTTCATCGACCAGATTTGAGACCGGATCGGGGAACTCGGAACGCGGGTAGTTGTGCGCGGGATGACGTTCGGCCTCAAAGAACAGCGCCCACCCGGATCCGAAGCGGCGCAAGACATTATTGATGCGCGCGCAGGTGGCGACGAGCTCGGCCTCGGTGGCGCTTTCAAGGTCCGGACCACGAAAGCGCGCGGAGCGCTGCAGCGAGCCGTCCTTGTTAAGCACGACACCGGGCGCAACGAGAGCGGCCCAGGGCAGATAGTCGGCCAGGAGCGCCGGGCGCCGGCGGTATTCAGCAAGGTTCAGCATGCCAGGTATCCCTTGTGCCGGATGTGGCGGATCAGCACGTCCATGAAGGCCGGGTCCTTGCGGGCGGCCGCGACGGCGGCGGCGTGACCGATCAGCCAGACGAGAAGACCGACGATCCAGAGCTGCAGCCCCAGCCCGAGTGCGGCGGCGAGCGTGCCATTGACGATGGCGACGGTACGCGGTGCGCCGGCCATGAGGATCGGCTCGGTCAGGGCCCGGTGGAGCGGCACTTCAAACCCTTGCGGACGCATCAGACCAGCGCCCCGCCGGCAAAGGAGAAGAAGGAGAGGAAAAAGCTCGTTGCCGCGAAAGCGATCGACAGACCGAAGACGATCTGGATCAGTCGGCGGAATCCGCCCGAGGTTTCGCCGAATGCCAGGGACAGGCCGGTGATGACGATGATGATGACCGCGACGATCCGGGCCACCGGCCCCTCGATCGATTCAAGGATCTGGGTGAGCGGAGCTTCCCAGGGCATGCCCGATCCGGCGGCGCGGGCCGGAATGACGAGGGCGATATGAGCTCCGACCGCGAGGGCGGCGCGGAAGCGGTTACGGACGAGAGATGTTGTACGGGACATTCGAGGTCTCCTAGGCAGCGACGGGCGGAAGTTGGGGGAGCGTCAACGGGCTCAGCCGGTAGTTGCCATCTTCATCGAGCCCCTCGAGGGTGACGAGCGTCTCGACCCGGCGGTCCGGCCCCCTGCCCCTGAGGAACACGACGATATCGATGGCCTCGGCGATGAGCTGGCGTGGAACGCTGACGACGGCTTCCTGGATGAGCTGTTCGAGCCGGTAGAGACCGGCGCGGGCGGAATTGGCGTGCAGGGTGGTGATGCCGCCGGGATGGCCGGTGTTCCAGGCCTTGAGCATGTCGAGGGCCTCTGGTCCGCGTACCTCGCCGACAATGATGCGGTCGGGACGCAGGCGCAGTGTCGAGCGCACGAGTTCGGCCAGCGAGGCAATGCCAGGCTTGGTGCGCAGGCTCACGCAGTCCTTGGCCGCGCACTGGAGCTCGCGCGTATCCTCGATGATGATGACGCGGTCGCCACCCGTTGCGACCTCGGCAAGGAGTGCGTTGACGAGGGTGGTCTTGCCCGAGCTGGTGCCCCCAACAACGAGAATGTTTCTCGCTGTTGCCACCGCATGGCCCAGGGCTCCGGCCTGCACAGGGGAAAGAACGCCGGCTGCCACATAGTCGGTCAGCCGATAGAGCACGCCGGCCGGTTTGCGGATGGAAAAGCACGGGTGTGGCGCCACGGGCGGAAGCAGCCCTTCGAAGCGCTCGCCGGTCTCGGGCAATTCAGCGGAAACGATGGGTTGGTCGGCGTGGCATTCCAGTCCGATATGGCTGGCAACCAGGCGGATGATACGTTCGGCTTCCGCCGCCCCGATCACCTGGCCTGTTGCAACGCGCCCCTCGCCGTGCCGGTCGAGCCAGAGACCGCCATCGGGATTGACCATGACCTCGGTGGTGGCCTCGTCGGCCAGTGCCTCGGCGATCACGGGACCGATGGCGGTCGTCAGCATGGATCGGCGGCGGCTGCGGGTTGCGGGCAGGAGACGGTCGTTCATTTATCCGTCTCCCGATGCTGCTTGTTGGTTTGCGGCTCGCGATCCGCGCGGACGATGCGCAGCGCCTCGATTTCCGGATCGGTGAAGATTTCGGATTCGCCCTTGCTGATTTCCTCAAGGGCGTCGCCAATCATGCTGCCGCCGCCTGCCAGACGGCGTCCAAGCTGGGCGATGAAGTACTCGAACCGCTGTTTCCCGAGCAGGCTTGCACCGTCCTGGTCAGGGTCTTCCAGCGGCGGCGTGACAGTCAGGAAGAAGCGGACATAGAGGGCAAGAGTTTCAGTATTGATTGAGAGGTTTCGCTCAAGCCGCTCGAATTGCTTGCAAATGATATCGATCTTTCGGTTGATCGCAGTGTCCTTTTGATCCTCCCGGTCGGTCATGAGGAAGCGAAGCAATGCGGCCTCGACGAGATCCGGCTTGGACACGCCAAGGCGTTCGGCTGTCTGCTCGACCTTCTCGATGAGTTCCTGGGAGATCCGCACGTTGAACTGGGGTTTCATGGCGTGGTCCTCTTAGAATCTGGGCAATAGCTCATCGTTGCCCTGGTTCATTCCGTGGGCATGCTTGATTGATGCGTCTTGCCGGTTGCGGGCGGGGATAGCAGGGTCAAGGGTGTCGCCGAGCGTTTCGGCTTCCCGGGCAGGGTCGGGTCCGGCGGGAAGGCTGGGCTCGTCGGGCGCCCCATCATCCTTCTTGGGACGTTCCTGATCCTGAACGTTCCTGGCCTGAGGTTCGGTGTGGTTTTTGCGGAGATCGGGATGCACCTTGCGCACGCGCCCTGCCCAGTCGTCGGGCCGGTATGGCGGACGGTCCGGATACGGACCGCCCGCCTTCAGGTCGGGCGGGGGAGAAACCCGACCCGAAAAGTTGTCATCCTCGAAATAGCGAAGCTTGTTTGCCCTGATCGGTGGCTGGCCGGAGACCATGACGATCTCCTCGTCGGCGGGCAGCTGCATGACTTCGCCCGGCGTCAGCAATGGCCGCGCGATCTCCTGACGTGAGACCATGACATGCGCGAGCCAGGGTGCGAGCCGATGCCCCGCATAGTTGCGTTGGGACTTGAGTTCGGTTGCCGTGCCGAGGGATTCCGAGATGCGCTTGGCGGTCCGCTCGTCATTGGTCGCGAAGGCGACGCGCACGTGGCAGTTGTCGAGGATGGCGTTGTGTTCGCCATAGGCCTTGGAGATCTGGTTGAGCGACTGGGCGATGAGAAAGCTGCGCACGCCATAACCGGCCATGAAGGCGAGCGCGCTTTCGAAGAAGTCGAGCCGCCCGAGAGCGGGGAACTCGTCGAGCATCATCAGCAGACGATGACGCTGCGGTCCCCCGCCCTCGCCTTCGAGGCGCTCGGTCAGTCGCCTGCCGATCTGGCTGAGGATGAGGCGTACCAGCGGCTTGGTCCGCGAAATGTCTGACGGAGGAATGACCAGATAGAGCGAGACGGGGTGTTCTGCCTCCACAAGGTCGGCAATGCGCCAGTCACAGGAGCTCGTCGTGATGGCGACCGTGGGATCGCGATAAAGGCTGAGGAACGACAATGCCGTCGATAGAACGCCGGAGCGTTCGTTGTCCGCCTTGTTGAGCAGCTCGCGCGCGACCTGAGCGACGATCGGGTGCGCCCTCGGCGCATCCTCGGTGCCAAGGTGATTGGTCGCCAGCATGTCGACCAGCGTGTCCTTGAACGTGCATGTTGGATTGGAGAGGAGGGCTCCCACGCTGGAAAGGGTCTTGACCGGTTCGGCATAAAGGACGTGCAGGATCGCACCGACCAGGAGCGAGTGGCTGGTCTTTTCCCAGTGATTGCGCCGTTCCAGAACGCCCTCGGGATCGACAAGGATGTCGGCAATGTTCTGGACGTCGCGAACCTCGAAGGCGCCTTTGCGCACTTCCATGAGCGGATTGTATTTGGCGCTTGCCGTGTCGGTGGGATTGAACAGCAGACAGTGCGAGAAGCGCGACCGCCACCCAGCCGTGAGCTGCCAGTTCTCACCCTTGATGTCATGGATGACGGCTGAGGACGGCCAACTCAGAAGGGTTGGAATGACAAGGCCAACACCCTTGCCGGAGCGGGTGGGTGCAAAGCACATGACATGTTCTGGACCGTCATGGCGCAGATACCGGTCATTGAGCCGACCAAGGAACAGGCCGTGGTCATCACACAGCCCGGCCTTGGAGATCTCGGCATTCGTCGCCCAACGCGATGAACCATAGGTGGTAACGAGCCGACTTTGCCGCGCCCGCCACAGGGACCCGGCGATCGCAACTGCGACACCGGCCAGTCCACCGGAGGCTGCAAAGACGCCGGCGCGATTGAAGACTTGGGGAGCGTAGGCCTCGTAGGCATACCACCATTCGAAGAGGCGCCATGGCGCATAGACCGGGTAGTCGAGGAACTCAAACCATGCGGGCCCGAGCCGGGGTTGAAATTCGAGCTCGGCGGCCACCCATTGCGTCGCGCCCCAGAGGGCACCGATCACGATCGCGAAGACGATCAGGATCTGTCCGATAAGGAGCTTGGTCGGGGTCATGGATCTCTCGCCACTTATTCGGGGCCAGAGCCCCATTGAAGTGGCGAGAGATCACGACAATTCTAGTTTTTGATCAATGAGTTACATTCCAGTTTGATCCAACAACTCAAACTTCATCCAACATCATCCAATATGAGCCAAGACCATCAGGTCGGATACCCATCATTGGCGCCGGCCAACACCAGCCCCATCAGCTCACGTCAGTGCTGCGGATCGGGATTGAGGAAATCGAACTGCGCATCGTCGTCTTGCGACGTGCGCATCTTCAGAACCATGGCGGCCCAACGATTGGTGCATTGCACGGCTCTGATTCCAAATCGCCAAAGGATGGCCTGACCAACTTTGATGGTCGTGAATTTGGGTATCATGTGGCAAGCTTCCTGCAGCCAAGACTGGCTGGCGCAATCTCGTGCAGCGCCATGCGTCCCGACAGGTGCGATCGCAGATCGGGTGCTTAGGGCAAGCTTGATATGTATGGGATGTATAAAGCGCTGGCCTTAAGCTATTGGCCGGAGCTTGGCCCGTCGGCATCCCCATCGCCCGCGCCATCCGCGACGAGACGCTGCGCCTCGACGGCGCGCGCGAACCTTACCGATTTTCCACGACAGATTGTCCCTCAGCAAACCTTGAAAAAGTCATCATCAGAAATCTCAAGCATGTTCGTGTAGTGTCAGTGATCTGACCTTATAACAACCAATGATGATAAATATCTGATAAACAACGATAAAATTTGAACATGCAAGCGGCTGATCTGACCAGAGATTTGGCCTGAATAGCCTGTGCCGTACGGCTACGTTCAAGGTCAGGCTCACGTATGACACCGGTTACGGTGACGCCGAGACTTGCGTAGGAGGCGCTGGCGGCGTCGAGGAAGGCGACGGCGCTTTGCTTCTTCTCATCGGGCAATACCGGGCCGGCTTAGGTTTTCGACACGAAAGCGTGTCACTCCGACTCGCTGCCGGAGAAGATGCCAGGTTTATTCAACAGCTCGCGCATACGGGGCATATCCCTGACCGGCGCTTCAAGCGCTGCGGAAAAGGCTTCCCTCTGTTCGGACGCAAGGTGAAAAACGCACCGGCCTGCCAGCACCTCATCGGCCCGGCCAAGAGCGCTATCGAGCACGAACTCGCTCATAGAGCGCTGCTCGGCATTGGCGGCGGCGGTCAATACGCGCTTGGCCTCCGGCGTGAGCCTTAGAGCCGGATTTAAAAGTAGTTGAGCGATATCAAAGGGTTGTGATTCAACCGTCTTTGTCAAGAAGATGGAGGATCCGATGCCCTGGGATGATATCGCTCGCAAACAGCATAACCGCGATCACCTGCGTTATC
>CAZNHG010000209.1:0-4315 GCA_964572555.1 uncultured Devosiaceae bacterium
GGGGTATCGTTGCCCCCTAGTGGCGAGAACGATACTGCCGCTGCGCCGGTGCGATGGCGCATGCTCCTTGGGCAACTGGGATGGAACCCTGTCACACGGAGGCGATAAATGCACGTAGATCAGGCCAATGACCCCGAGGATAAGACCTTTCTGAACACGCACGAAGCCGGGCAATTTCTCCGGCTCAAGTCCAACACGCTGGAGAAGATGCGGGTTTATGGCGGCGGCCCACAGTATCGCAAGCATGGTCGTTATGTCTTTTACCATGTTGCCGAACTCAGAGCCTGGTCGGAGATGCGCCGCAAGGATTGGACCGACCGTGCGCAAGAGGCCGATAGCCGTCACCACCCATCTATCGATCACCTATCCCGGCCATCTGCCGCGTTGTGGCCGGTCTCTGATGACTGAACACCACGATGGGTACTGGCGTGAACAGAGCGCTCCTGCTGACAATTATTGTCGGCGCGGCCACAATCGGTGCAGCCATATCCGGACAACTGCCGGTGATACTGGCGTATAACGGGTCCGCCAGCGCGCCGGAAGGCTACTACCTGATCGACCGCGCAGCGGCACAGCTTGATGACTACGTCTTGTTCTTTCCCGACGAGCGTTATGCCAGGCTAGCCGAGACGCGAGGGTATGTGCCACCAGGCGTACCGCTGATCAAGCGCGTCACCGCGATATCGGGGGCACGTGTGTGCCGACGCGGCCGGCGCGTTCTCATCAACGGCAGGGTGCGGGCGCGCGCACTCTCCGTCGATCACAATGGCCGCCCGCTGCCCCGCTGGCAAGGATGCCGTGTACTCGGTGCGAACGAGATTTTTGTGTTGCAGCCCCATGCTGCGTCGTTCGACAGCCGGTATTTCGGTGCGGTAGCGCGAACGGCCATCATCGGGCGGGCAAGGTTCCTTGAGTTCGGCTCGGCCAGCGAAGGGAACAACTCCGACAATGCGATCAGGTTCGGCTCGGTCGGGCGCCCTTCGATGCGGGGCAATAGCCCTCCCCGGCGACGGTTGTCCATTGCGGCACAGCGCCCCCAAAGGGTACCATCGCATGATCCTCGGTGAGCCAATGTGCGCATCAACAATTTCTTTGATGCACACAGAACGAAGAATAGTGAGAAACGAAGCCCCGCCCATCCGGCATCTGCTCCGTCTTCAGCTTGAGGAAAGCGCCTCCAAGAAGGTTTTTTTGAGGCGCTGGAGCATCTGGCGTTCCGAGACCGCGTGCATTCCTTCCGGCCCCAAGTGCTACCGCGCCAGCAACCTGCACGATGCTGCATGGAACGGCGTGACGTGGAGCCACTTTGCATTGCCTGCGCGACAGGTCAGGGACGCTTCCGCGCTCGGGACAAGAAACCACGGATCGGGCCATCGCATTCTACGTGCACACCGACTACATATAGAGGGTAGAGTGTACGATCCCTGCCCTCAAGCAGGTTGCGACGCCACTTTTGAACCCGCGGCGCGAATAATGTAGACGCTTGTCCCCGGCGGTACGGCTGCGGCCGCGACGTGACAGAAGCGAGAGGAAGCGATGACTGAGAGCCGCGATGTGTCGGGCGCCACCGACAAGGAGACCCTTATCGCATTGAGCAGCGACATCGTTGCGGCCTATGTGAAGAAGAACCCGGTCACAAGGACCAACCTGCCCAACCTGATCACCAACGTGCATGCAGCGCTTTGCGGAGCGGAGCTATCCGAGCGGGGCGGTCCTGCGACCGCTCAGAAGCCGGCGGTTCCAATAGCCCGCTCGGTCACCAACGATCAAATAACCTGTCTCGAATGTGGCGGGAAGTACAAGTCTATCAAGCGCCATCTGACGGCTACGCATGGCCTAACGCCGGATGAGTACCGCAGCAAGTGGGGGTTGCCATCCGATTACCCCATGGTCGCGCCGAGTTACTCAACGAAGCGCTCCACCGTCGCCAAGCAGATCGGTCTCGGCCGCAAGACCTAGCCCGGCCCCCGGCGGGTGGTGCCGGAACATTGGTATCCCGCCCGATTTTCACGTTGCCCCCGGACGCCCCAGCACTTAGATCCCGAGCACCGAGCCCGCAAAGCGTGCCGCGCCGGCCGGCCGGAAAAGCAGCTAAGCATTCCGGCCGAGCGGCACGCCGCCCGGCCTCCGGCAGTTCCGGGGAGTTCAGCCATCAAGCCATCAGACTTGGCTTTGGCACGGGAGAGACTTCTCGAATGTTCAGTCACATCGGCTGACCTTTGTTTGCCCGGCCAGTATATTATGTAGGATGGATTCAGAATTGTTGTTCCGGTCGGTGCCATTGCGGCAGGTGACGCCCGGCTCGGCGATGCGAGGGGAGGTATCGTGCTGAATCTTTTTGGTGTTCCGCGGCTCGAGATTGCAGGAGCGGGCTCGAGGACATTTCCTACCAAGGGGTTTGTCCTTGTTGCCATGCTGCGCCTCGCGGTCGGTGAAACGCTCGCGCGCACCACGACCGCGGAACGGCTTTGGGAAGGGACCGCAACCGACCCCGGCAGCAATCTCAGACAGTTGCTCGCCAGCATCCGGCGCATCGAGCATTCACACGGCATCCGCTTTGTTGAAGCGGATCGCCGGCAAATATGGCTTCCGCCCGACCGGCATCACTGCGACCTTGATGACTTTCTCTCGGTGTCGGAAATCGCCACTGAGGCGGAGCTCGAGCGCTACGTGGCGCAGTTCGGCTCGGACTTCCTCTCCGGCATGGAGGATCATGCCAGCTCCGATCTTGCGGCATGGGTCGCTGAGCAAAGACAGGCGCTTTTCGCGCGCTTTACGCGCATCGCCCAGCGTGGCGCGGTGACGGTTGGGGGGCCGGTGGCAGTTGCCACTCTCAAGCAGCTTCTCGAGTGCTCGCCCTACGACGAGGCGATTCTGCGCTCACTGGTAATGGAGATGATGCAGCACGGCACCCGTCAGGACATCGCCGAGACCTACCGCAGGTTTGCCGAACGGCTTGAGACCGATCTGGGCACGCCGCCGGAATCGGCAACCACACTGCTGGTCGCTCAGGCCGTACCAACCATGGCGACTGAACTGAGGATAGCGGGCTCACCCAGGCTCACCGGGAGCGTGCAGCAACCACAGGACGAGACAGTTGTGCCGCGGCTGCTGATCCTGCCTCCTCGCGCCGGTCCGGTACCGGCCCGTCCACACGAAATGGCCCTGGCCCGCGCGCTTGTCGAGGACACCACCCTCACGCTGTCGCGGCTACGCAGCTTCCGGGTCTATGCGCCGCACAGCGCATTCCGGTGGGGCGAGGCCGACGGGGATGTGAGTGTTGCGGCGCCCGACGCCGACTTCCTCGTGCACACCCGCATCCTGCCGGCCGATGGTCCCGGCGGCTCGTCGCGGATCGCCTACACGCTTGTCGCCGAGAAGAGCGGGGAGGTTCTGGTCTCCGACCTGTTGCGGTTCACGCCCAGCGACCTGCCGCATCGCTATATGGATTTCGTGCAGACCGTTTCAGGTCAGATTGCCCGCCGGATCGACGAGGCGACCCTCACCGCGTTCGAGCGGTCAGGAGACGCGTCAGCCTACACCCACTATCTTCTCGGACGCGAACGTTTGCGCCCCTACGACTTGCGCAGCGTGCGGGCGGCGCGGCAGAGCTTCAAGCGCGCGCTCGACGTACAGCCGGGCTATTTCCCGGCAACGCACATGCTTGCGCACACGCTCAACATGGAGTGGTTCGCACTTGGCCGTCCCGACCCCGCGCCGCTCATCGAAGCGCAACGGTTGGCCGAGGGGCTGATCGCAGACAATCCTACCGCGCCGGAGGGGCATTGGGAGCGCGGCATCTCCGCACTCTACCTGCACCAGATCGAGGAAGCGATCGAATTTCTCGACGCGGCCGAGCAACGCGCGCCCAACCATGCGGATATCCTGGCGGATGGCGCGGACGCCCTTGTGCATCTGGGGGATCACAAGCGGGCGCGGGCACGCATTGCCACTGCGCTCGAGCTCAACCCGCTGGCGCCGGACGACTATTACTGGATCAGCGGCTCGAGCGCCTTCTTCCTGGGTCAATACGCTGAAGCGCTCAGCATGTTCGAACGGCTCGCGGGCACGCGCCCGACGGCTCGGATCGAGGCGGCATGCCATGCCATGCTGGGCAACACGAACAAGGCGCTCCAATGCCGTGACGCCTATCTCGAGGACTATCCGGACTTCAAAGTGGAGACCTGGTCGACGATCATTCCGATGCGTGATCCCCAAGACATCGCGCACATGCATGATGCCATGCGCCGCGCCGGTTTTGCCTAGTACACCTAACCTTCCAGGAGAGAGGACCGCCAGGAGGCCTCCGGCGCTG
>CAZNHG010000209.1:4415-5770 GCA_964572555.1 uncultured Devosiaceae bacterium
CGCTGAAGCCAAGCCACTGCGCCAGTGCTGAAAGGATGCGTTTCACAGGTAGCTGGCCAATTGCTTGAGTTCGGCAAGGGCCTGCGCGTCGGCCTCGCCGCTCGACAGGCAGTTGTCGATGTGATCGTGGATCAATTCGCGCTTGGCGTTGCTGACCGCACTCTCGACGGCATGCAATTGCTGGGCGAGATCGACGCACGGCCGTTCCGCTTCGATCATTTCGATAACCGATGCAAGATGCCCGTTCGCCCGCTTGATGATGGCGGGATGTGTCGCGTGCTTTTCCCTACCCAATATCCTATCCACCAGGATAGGATAGTACAACCGATTGCGCGCCTACTTCCGCGCTGTCCAACCGTACCAACGAAGCGTTGCGATCTGCGGCCTAGCCGGTCCGTCTAAATGTGCTGAACTGGAACTGTTGTGTGGCGTCCCACGGCGTTGTGTGCTCGTGCCGCCGGCTGTCCACTAGTTCAAAATCGTTGCCCAGGAGCGTGCCGAGCGATTCCGCACTGTGCCGCGCGACTGGCAGACCGCTGCACTTCTCGGGGCCATCCATCGCGAAGGTTCCAAGAATGACGTGTCCGTCAACACGCAGCCCGTGTTTAAGACGCTGTACATAGGCCTGTTGGTCCAACACGTCGGTCAGAAAGTGAAACGCTGCTCGGTCGTGCCAGATGTCGTAGGGCCACGGCGGCTCCCACTCCGTCACGTCCGCGGCAATCCACTCCACTTTGTTCGCCCCGGCTCCCAGCCGTTTCCGGGCCGTAGCGAGGGCCTGATCTGAAAGATCGAGCACGGTGATATCTCCAAATCCCTTTTCGAGCAACTTATCGACGAGACGCGAAGCGCCGCCTCCGATGTCAACGATGGAGGATGACGGTCCAGCACCGACGAGCGCCAGCAGCTCGAGCGAGGGACCGGGTGTCTGCTGGAACCAGCTCACTTCCTGCTCGCCCTTGCTAGTGTAAACTTGCTCCCAATGGCTCTGCCGGTCAGCTGCCATTTCCTGCCTCCTTGCCGTCGCGGTATTTCGCCATGATATGGTATCTGAGGTTTACATTGAAAATGCCGCACATTTGCTCCCTCACTCGACGCCAGCTTGCCCTTGGATGTCGCTGCGATGGACAAATCTGCCACAGTGTGCCCGGGGGTGGATGGCTCGCAGTGCGCGGTGTCCGAACGACATTGCAACCCTCTCGTGACGCCTGACGGATGCGGGACGGGGGGAGAAAGTTCTCCCCCTTCCCTCGTACTTGGTGCTCACAGGATACCGGGCCTACTCTTCCTCCTTGAGCAGTTAGCTCGCCATGTCCTCGAGATGACTTTCAAGCATGTAGGAGGTGCTGTCATGC
>CAZNHG010000210.1:0-5769 GCA_964572555.1 uncultured Devosiaceae bacterium
TTCGCCCAGCGCCTGATCTCCCAGATGTATTTCGAGGGCGATCCGCTGATCCCGCAGTGCCCGATCGTGAAGACGATTCCCGACCACGGCGCCATCGACCGGCTGATCGCGCCGCTCGACATGCAGAATACTATCCCGATGGACGCGCGCGCCTACAAGTTCGATATCGTGTTGCGCGGGCGCCGCTCGACGCTGTTCGAGAACAGGCTGGAGGGCAACTGATGGTACAGCCGTTGAACTACCTGAAGGAAACCGCCTCCCAGACGGCGGGACCGTACGTCCACATCGGCACCACGCCGAATTTCCTCGGCATGACCGGCGTTTTCCCGGAAGACCTGGGCCGCACCATGGTCAACGACAAGACCCTGGGCGAGCGCATCACCGTGACCGGCCGTGTCATCGACGGTTCGGGTACCGTGCTCAAGGATTGCCTTGTCGAGATATGGCAGGCCGATGCCGAGGGGCTGCACAACAGCCGCTCGGAAACCCGCGGCGAGGCCGACCCCAATTTCACCGGCTTCGGCCGTGGACCGGTCGACTGGGAAACCGGCGAATACCGCTTCGATACGGTCAAGCCGGGACGTGTGCCGTTCATCGACGGGCGCATGATGGCGCCGCACATCACCTTCTGGATCGTCGCGCGCGGCATCAACATGGGGCTGCACACGCGCATGTACTTCTCCGACGAGGAGAAGGCGAATGCCGAGGATCCGATCCTCACGCGCATCGAGCATCAGGTCCGCGTGCCGACCCTGATCGGGCAGCGCGAGGGCGATACCTACACCTTCGACATTCGCCTGCAGGGTGACGGCGAAACCGTCTTTTTCGACATCTAGGACTTTGAGGTCATGGCCAGGTTCACATCACTCCGCGACGCCGTCGGGGAAAATCTGCACGACGGGGATACGGTGGCCTTCGAGGGCTTCACCCATCTTATCCCCCACGCCGCCGCCCATGAGGCGATCCGCCAGGGGCACAAGGACCTGACGCTGGTCCGCATGACGCCGGACATCGTCTACGATCAGATGGTCGGCATGGGCATGGCGAAGAAGCTGATCTTCTCCTACATCGGCAATCCAGGCGTGGGGCTGCTGCGCCGCTGCCGCGACGCCGTGGAGAACGGCTATCCGCATCCCGTCGAGATCGAGGAACACAGCCACGCCGGCATGGCCAACGCTTACGAGGCGGGGGCGGCGGGCCTGCCCTTCGCGGTGTTCCGCGGCTACAAGGGCGCCGGCCTCGCCGAGGTCAATCCCAACATCAAAACGATCACCTGTCCTTTTACCGGCGAGGAGCTGGCTGCCGTGCCGGCCGTAAAGCCCGACGTCAGCTTCATCCACGCTCAGAAGGCCGACAGGAAGGGCAATGTCCTGATCGAGGGCATTGTCGGTATCCAGAAGGAGGCCGTGCTCGCGGCGAAGCGGGCCGTGGTGACGGTCGAGGAAGTCGTCGAGGATTTCTCCGACGTGCACCCCAATTGTTGCGTGTTGCCGCACTGGACGGTCACGGTCATCGCCGAGGCGCCGGGCGGGGCGCATCCTTCCTACGCTCACGGCTACTATATCCGCGACAACGCCTCCTATCTCGAGTGGGAGGAAATCTCCAAGGACCGTGAGACCTTCACCGCCTGGATGAAGGAAAACGTGCTCGATGTTGGCCCGGACGCCTTTTCCGGCCGCGTCGCGAATCTGAGGAACGCATCATGAGCGAGCAGGATTTCACGCCCGACGAGATGATGACCATTGCCGCGTCCCGCGCCCTGCGGCCCGACGACGTCTGCTTCGTCGGCATCGGCGCGCCCTCCGCGGCCTGCAACGTGGCCCGGCTTACCCACGCGCCGGACATCACGCTGATTTACGAATCCGGCACCATCGGCACCAAGCCGCATGTTCTGCCGCTGTCGATCGGTGATGGCGAATTGTGCGAGACGGCGACGACCACCGTCTCCGTGCCCGAGATGTTCCGCTACTGGCTCCAGGGCGGGCGTATCAGCGTCGGCTTCCTCGGCGCCGCCCAGCTCGATAAGTTCGGCAACATCAATACTACCGTGATCGGCGATTACGACACGCCCAAGGTCCGCCTGCCGGGCGGCGGCGGCGCGCCCGAGATCGCCACCTCCTGCGGCGAGATATTCATCACCATGAAGCAGTCGCTGCGCGGCATGGTGGAAAAGATCGATTTCTACACCTCGTTCGGCCACGGTGACGGCGGCAATGCCCGCGAGGAGCTGGGCATCACCACCAAGGGACCGACGCTTCTGATCACGGACCTGGCCGTGTGGCGCCCCGATCCGGAGACGAAGGAGTTCACCGTCGTCTCCCTGCATCCCGGCGTGACCCGCGAGATGGTGCAGGAGACTTGCGGCTGGACCGTGAAGTTCGCCGACGATCTCGAGCAAACCCCGGCGCCGACCGAGGACGAACTCACCACGCTGCGCGATCTCAAGGCGCGCACCAAGCAGGCCCACGAGGGCGGGGGAAAGGCGGCGTAACATGGCCGATGCCTATATCTGTTCCTATGTCCGTACGCCCGTCGGGCGCTTCGGCGGCGCGCTGAGCGCGGTCCGCGCCGACGATCTCGGCGCCATTCCCATCAAGGCGCTGATGGCGCAACACGATATCGACTGGTCCGCCGTCGACGACGTGATCCTTGGCTGCGCCAACCAGGCGGGCGAGGACAACCGCAATGTCGGGCGCATGTGCGCGCTTCTGGCGGGCCTGCCGCCCAGCGTGACCGGCACCACGATCAACCGTCTGTGCGGTTCGGGCATGGACGCCATCCTCACCGCCGCCCGCGCCATCAAGGCCGGCGAGATGGACCTCGTCATCGCCGGCGGCGTCGAGAGCATGAGCCGTGCGCCCTTCGTCATCCCGAAGGCTGACAAGGCGTTTTCGCGCAATGCCGAGATCTACGACACCACCATCGGCTGGCGCTTCGTCAATCCGCTGATGAAGGAGCAGTATGGTGTCGACTCCATGCCCGAAACCGGGGAGAACGTCGCCGAGGATTTCGATGTCACCCGCGAGGACCAGGATGCCTTTGGCCTGCGCAGCCAGCAAAAGGCAGTCGCCGCGCAGGAAAACGGCCGCCTCGCAAGGGAGATCACGCCGGTTACCATCCCGCAGCGCAAGAAGGACCCCATCGTCGTCGACACCGACGAGCATCCGCGCGCGGGCACGACGATGGAAGCGCTCGCCAAGCTTCCCACGCCCTTCCGCGACGGTGGCAGCGTGACCGCGGGTAACGCCTCGGGCGTGAACGACGGTGCGGCGGCGCTCATCGTCGCTTCGGAAGAAGCGGTGAAACAGCACGGCCTTACCCCTCTCGTGCGCATCGCCGGCGGCGCATCGACGGGCGTACCGCCGCGCGTCATGGGTTACGGCCCGGCTCCGGCGACGCAGAAACTGTGCGAGAAATTCGGTTACACCACCGACAAGTTCGACGTGATTGAACTCAACGAGGCTTTCGCCAGCCAGAGCCTTGCGGTGCTGCGTGACCTGGGCATCGCCGATGACGACGAGCGCGTAAACCGCAATGGGGGCGCGATAGCGCTCGGGCATCCCCTCGGCATGTCCGGCGCGCGCATCACCGGGACCGCGGCCTTGGAATTGAGCCTCGGCGGTGGCAAGCTGGCATTGGCGACCATGTGCATCGGAGTCGGGCAGGGGATCGCCATCGCGTTGGAGCGTGCCTAGCTGATGTCCGTATCGCCTCTCGATCACCCCGTCATATCGCGCCTCGTGGGTGACGAGACGGTCGCCGAACTGTTCAGCGTCGACGCCGATGCCCGCGCCGCGAAGGAATTCGAGACGGCGCTCGCCATCGCCACGGCCGCGCATGGCTGCATCCCCGAAGATGCGGGCGAGGTGATCGCCGCCAGCCTCGCGAACTTTGAACCGGATCTCGAACAACTTGCCGCAAACACCGAAAAGGATGGTGTGATCGTCCCCGGCCTCGTGGCACAGATGCGGGCGCATATCGGGGGATCGTACGCCGAATATCTCCATTTCGGCGCCACCAGCCAGGACGTCGTCGACACCTCGCTTGTCCTCGGGCTGCGCGATGCGCTGGCCCGCATCGAGACCGAGCTCACCGAGGTTGTCGGTGCTCTCTACACGCTCGAGGAGCGCTTCGGCACCAACACGTTGATGGGCGTCACCCGCATGCAGGAGGCGCTGCCGATTACCGTCGGCGACCGCCTGACGAGCTGGCGCGCTCCGCTCGTACGCCACCTTGAGCGCATCGAGTCGATCAAGCCGCGCCTCCTGGTCGTTCAGTTCGGCGGGGCCGTGGGCACTTTGCACAAGCTCGGCGACAAGGCCGAACCCGTCTCGGCGCGCCTCGCAGAGGAGTTGGGGCTCACGGTTCCCGAACACACATGGCACAGCCAGCGCGATACCATCGCGGAGTTCGCGAGCTGGCTCTCGCTCGTGACCGGCGGACTGGGCAAGATGGGCCAGGACCTTGCGCTCATGGCCCAGAATGCCGTCGGCGCGGCACGTTTCTCCGGCGGCGGCGGGTCGTCGGCCATGCCCGGCAAGCAGAATCCGGTGGGCGCCGAGGTGCTGATCGCGCTTGCCCGCTTCAACGCCACCGAGGTTTCGGCCATGCACCATGCCCTCGTGCACGAACAGGAGCGCTCCGGCGCCGCCTGGACGCTGGAATGGATGGTGCTGCCCCAGATGGTCGTGGCGACCTCCGCCGCCCTGACACGGGCGAAAATCCTGCTGCAGTCGATCACTATGCTCGGTGACGCGGACTGACTTCGGAATTTCCGGCTGGCCCTTGCCCTCTAACATGTCAGGCGCTATGCGTGGGGCGATCCACTCGGGAACGCACTCATGAAAGTTGTCATCACGGGCGGCGCGGGCTTTATCGGATCGCGCTTGGCGCGGACGCTGCTCGAACGGAACACGCTCGCCAACGCTTCCGGCCGGCAGGCTGAAATCGAGCGCTTGGTCATCTTCGATCAAGTGGCGCCGGAACATCTGCCCAGTGACCCGCGCATCCAGGTCGTTGTCGGCCAGGCCAACGATTTCGAAGCGCTGGAGCGCGCGCTCGACGGAGCGGATAGCGTCTTCCACTTCGCCTCGGTCGTCAGTGGCGGCGCCGAGGCCGACCTGCAGCTCGGGCTGTCGGTCAATCTCGACGGCACCCGCATGCTGCTCGACGTGCTGGCCGAGAGCGGCCGTGTGCCCCGCCTCGTCTTTGCGAGTTCCTTCGCCGTTTATGGCGGCGGGGCGGAACGCGTCACCGACGCGACGGCCACGCACCCCAGGAGCTCCTATGGCGTGCAGAAACTGTGCTGCGAGCTGCTGATCGGCGACTATGCGCGGCGCGGGCTGGTCGACGGACGCTCCATGCGCTTCCCCACCATCGCCGTCAGGCCGGGGCAGGCGAACCTCGCCAATTCCTCGTTCATTTCCAACATCGTGCGCGAGCCGGCCGCCGGCCGCGAAACGGTCTGCCCGGTTCCCGAGGATACGGCCATCTCGCTGATGTCGCCGGGCCGGCTCGTCGATGCCATCGTCAGGGTGCACGATCTCGACGCGGATGCGCTGGGCTGGCCCAAATCCCTGCTGCTGCCTGCCGTCAAGGTCACGGTGAGCGAAATGCTCGACGCGCTGGAGGAACAGGTGGGCGCCGATGCCCGCAAGCTGGTCAGCTTCGCGCCGGACGATACGATCTTGCCCATGGTCAGGAGCTGGCCGCTCGATATACAGGCGGAACGTGCCGAGGCCCTCGGCATCCACACGGACGCCGATGCAG
>CAZNHG010000211.1:0-5751 GCA_964572555.1 uncultured Devosiaceae bacterium
CCAGCGGCGACGACAAGGGCGGCCCAGGGTGAGGAGAGGGCGAGCAACACCAGGAGCGGCGCGAGGATGACGGCGATAGCGCCGAGCACGGCCTCGATCTTGGCGGCGAGCACGGCGCGGGGAGAGACCGGGGCCGTGACCACGAGGTCATGGGCATCCTCGCCGGAAATCGCCAGCCAGGCCAGCCCGCCCGCGAGCTGCCCCGAGGCCATGACGAGGACGGGTGCGACGACGATGAACGCACCCGCCGCCTGCCCGTAGTTCAGCCACAACAAGAGGGCGGGCGGCACCAGGTAGAGGATTTGCATCAGCGTTTGCGACAGCAGCCACGGATCGCGCAGCAGCAACACCCATTCCTTGCGCCTGAGCGCATGCTTTTGTGTGGTCGGCCTGAAAACGGTGCAGGCCTTGCCGGGCAGGGCGGTGGATTCGGTCACGCCGGCGGCCGCGACGGCGTGGCGGGCAAAGCTCGCGGATGAAAGGTGAATGACCACGACCAGAACGGCCGCGCTGACGAGCGCCACGATGCCGAAGGCGGCGGCATTGCCCATCGCGGCGCGGGCGGGCAGCCAGATAAGACTCTGCGGGCCGGGCGCGAGCGCGATCAGCGCGTCGGATTGCAGCACGGAGAACCGTGAGAGTTGGCCGTAGGCGAGGATCGCGGCGACCTGGATGCCGATGATGAACCCGGCCCCGACAATGGCCGCGATGATCTGTGCGACGAGGCGTGTGCGTTGCGCGCCCACCCAGCGGAACAGCGCCAGCGTGATGCCGATGGAGATGGCCGTCGCGAGGGCGGAGAGCCCGATCAACACGCCATAGCCGGACAGCCAGCGCGGCCCGTCGGCGACGGCAAGTACGTTGAGGGCCGGCCCCGCGAGCAGGCACGAGAGCGCAACCGTCGAAACCGCGATGGCGAGTGTACGCACGGTGAACACGCGCCGCGCCGAGGCGGGGGACGACAGGATCAGGTCGAGATCGGCACGGGCATAGTAGGCGCGGGTCACCGACTCCAGCGCTTGCGACAGCATGACGGTGAAGAACAGCAACCCCGTGCCGGTGAGCCCGACGAGCGCCTGCGTATCGCCGGCGGTCACGGTGGCGAGATTGGGCAGGATCACCGCCGCGGCGAACAGGTGCCCGATGCAGGCGACGACGGCGATCATAACGGCCGCGATAACCGCCCGCACGCGCCGTCCGCCGGTCATCAGCGCTGTCCAGTCGCGCCA
The DNA here is from genome assembly GCA_964572555.1 of uncultured Devosiaceae bacterium. Classification (GTDB taxonomy): domain Bacteria; phylum Pseudomonadota; class Alphaproteobacteria; order Rhizobiales; family Devosiaceae; genus CAZNHG01. The sequence continues at coordinate 1,230 of CAZNHG010000211.1, forward strand.
GTTCAGCCCGAGTTCGTGGCGGGCGAACCACAACAGCGATGCGGGAGCGAGCGTCACGCGGCGGCCTCGTGTTCGGCAACGAGGCCGAGGAAGACGTCTTCGAGGCTCGTGCCGTCCTGCCCGGCGCGCGAACGCAGCTCGGCGAGCGTCCCCTCGGCGATCAGCCGCCCCCGGGCGATGACACCGATGCGCTCGGCCATGCGTTCGGCGACCTCGAGAATGTGCGTGGTCATGATGACGCTCACTCCGGACCGCACCTTGTCCTTGAGCACGTCCTTGACCTGCCGGGCCGACCCCGCATCGAGCCCGGTCAGCGGCTCGTCGAGAATGATGAGCTGCGGGTTGTGCACCAACGCGCCGGCGAGTGCCACTTTCTGCAGCATACCTTTGGAAAAACTGCCGCAACGTTGGTGGGCGTGTTGGCCGAGATCCAGCCACTCCAGAAGCTCATGCGCCCGCCGCCCGGCCTCCTCCGCATCGACCTGCCAGAGGCCCGCGACGAACTCGAGATATTCGAGGGGCGTCAGCCGATCATAGACCATCGGCTCGTCCGAGACCCAGGCGACCACGCGCTTTGCCTCCACCGGCTTGCGGCGCGCGTCGATCCCGAGGATCGAGATATCGCCCTCATCGGGCTGCAAAAGGCCGGCGACCATGCGCAACAGCGTGGTCTTGCCCGCCCCGTTGGGGCCGAGAAGCCCGTAGAATTCGCCCCGCCGCACCGTCAGATCGAGCTGGTCGACGGCCGGACGGTCGAAGTGCTTGGAAAGCCCCGTGATGGCGAGCGCGGGCGCCGAGCCGGACATGAATGCATACCCCTGACAAACAACATCGATACGTGCCGGGGTAACCCGAAACGCCTTGAAGCGGGGTGAAGCCGCAGGGTTAGCAGGACGTTAGCGGCGGAAGATGACGCCGCCCAGCCAGCCCGTTCCCACTGCCAGGAACACGCAGGCGAAACCGTAGGCCCAGGGGTATTCCTGCGCCGAGGTCCCGACCAGCCGCTCGAAACCGGTCTTCTGCACGAGGAACGATTCCGATTTCTGCGAGACCATCACGCCGTTACGGAACAGGAACGTCTGGGCGAGGAAATTGCCGTTGGGCACGTCCGCGGGCAGCGATACGCGCGCGGAATAGAGCGTGTCGGACTGGAAGGTGACGCCGCGCTCATCGACACCGAACAGGCCCTTCTCCGTCATCAGCCGCACCAGCTCGGGCCCGAATACGTCCGGGTTGCCGCCGCCCTGGACCACCGAGAGCTGGGGCCGTGTCTCGGGCAGCAGGCCTTCCGCGGCCAGGGTTTCGCGCGCGGCGATGGATTCGAGCTGTTGGCTCGAGAGCACCCAGAAATACGAGGGAAAACTCTTGAATACGAGCTGCTCATCGTTGATCCAGATGCCGAAGTTGCGTGTCTTGCGCCGGGCCACGCGGTCGATGGCGGGGCCGCGAATGACCATGATGATGTTGAAGGGCCCGTCGACCACCTCGCGCTGCGCGCCGATCTCGGGCTCGACATTGCCGAACAGGGTGAGGGTGTCGCCCGAAAAGTTGGAGTCGATGGAAACGGTCGTATCCGACAGCGCACTGACCAGCCGCTGGGCCTGGGCGGCCGCAACGGCCAAGCAGACGATCAGCGGGGCGAGGAGAAGGAGGACGGGCCACCGGGTCATTGCACGAACTCCCCGGGCCCCACGATGGCCATGCTGAACGGATCGGCGGGCGTGACCAGAAGCGATACCGCGAAGCGAATGGCGACGGTGAGAACCAGGAGCGCCAGCAGCGCGCGCAACTGGTCGCCGCGCAGATACTGGCCCGCTGATGCGCCGAACTGCGCGCCCATCACACCCCCCACCATCAGGCAGAAGGCGAGGAGAATGTCGACGCTCTGGCTGTTGGCGGCGTGCAGCACGGTCGAGGCGGCCATGATGGCCATGATCTGGATGAGAGAGGTGCCGATGACCACGTTGCCCGGAACGCGCAGGATATAGATGAGCGCGGGCACGAGGATGAATCCGCCACCGATGCCCAGAAGTGCACCAAGAAAGCCGATCGAGGCCCCGATCATGAGGACCGGCACGACACTGACATAAAGGTTGGAGCGCTTGAACCGCACGCGCAGCGGCAGGCCGTGCACCCAGTTGTGCTGGCCCGGCAGCTTGTCGCGCACCACCACGCCCGAGCGCCGGCGCCACAGCGAGCGTACCGATTCCACCAGCATCAGCGAGCCGACCGAGCCCAGGAATACCAGATAGGACAGCGAGATCACCAGGTCGAGCTGACCGAGCGCGCGCAGGGCGTCGAACGCCGTGACGCCGCCAAAGGCGCCGAGCACACCGGACAGCACCAGATAGAGCGCCAGATGCATGTCGACCGCCTGCCGGCGCAGGTAACTCAGCGAGCCGGACGTGGAGGCGGCAACCACCTGGCCGGTGACCGACGCGACCGCGACGGGCGCCGGGATTCCGGTAAATATGAGAAGCGGGGTGAGCAGGAAACCGCCCCCGACCCCGAAAATGCCTGACAGGAACCCCACCGCACCACCTATTCCCATGAGGTAGAACAGGTTGACCGACAATTCGGCTATCGGCAGGTAGATTTGCACGAGCGGAGACCGCCTTGCGAAATAGGGTTGTCGAGGCAGTTGTACCTATAAGGCGTTAAATCGCGGTTCGGAACCGTGTACGCCGGTACAATTCCCCGTTTGCAATCATTTTTTTGCCCTCTCCGGGGGTTCGGCTCCTCGAACCTTTCAGACCGGCTGGCTGCCGAGCACGGCGAGCAGGCGCGGATTGACCTTGCCGCTCTCGCTCATGCCCGCGGCGCTCTCGAAAGCGGTGATGGCCGAGCGGGTGCGCGGGCCCATCACCCCGTCGGGCTTGCCCACGTCGAACCCGAGCCGGCCGAGCGCTGCCTGAACCTTCTCGATGACGTTGCTGTCGGTGATCGGCTTGCCCGGATTGAAGTCCTCGGCCCATGTGCCGATGGGGGCGAAATTGGCCTCGATGTCGATGGCGGCGCGCTCGAAACTGGCGATTTCCTCCTGCACCCTGTCCATTTGGGCCGCGTCGAGCGAGCGCGCCACGTCGTCGCGTGAACTCGTGGCGCCATCGTCACCCTGTTGCGCGGCGAGGGAGAACCACTTGTAGGCTTCCGCCATGTCCTGATCGACGCCGAGCCCGCGGGCATAGAGCATGCCGAGATTGAACTGGCTGTCGGTCATCCCGCGCGCGGCGGCGCGCTCGAACCATTCGGCGGCGGCCGAGAACTGCTGCTCGCCGAGCTGGCCGCCGGCATAGAGCGCGGCGAGGTTGTGCATGGCCATGCGGTTCCCCGCCTCGGCGGCGCGCTGATACCACAGCCGCGCCTGGGTGAGATCCTGCTCGACGCCCTTACCGGCTTCGTAAAGGCTCCCGAGGCGATACTGCGCGGGGGCGAAGCCCTGGGCGGCCGAGCGCTCGTACCACCTGGCGGCCTCGGCGAGATCGCGCTCGACGGCCTGGCCTTCGCTGTAGATCGCCGCGACCTCGAACTGGGCGCGCGGGTCGCCGTTCGCCGCGGCGGAGCGCAGCGGCTCGGGGCCGAGCTTCTCGGGCGGCATTTCGAGCTTGACCGGCGAGGTCTCGGGCTCGCTCGCCTCGCCGTCATTGCCGATGGAGCGCGTGATCATGCGGTCGACGCCGCCGGCCGCGCCCGACTGGAGTTCGGGCGGCAGGCCCTGCATCCTGGCGGCGCGGTCCTGGTCGACCCGAGCGAACGGATCGACAGAACCGGTGGGCTCGGGGTCGAGCATGTCCTGTCCGGAGATAGAGGCCGCAGCGTTGCTTCCGGTGGCGGCCGCCGGTTCCTGCGTCGCGGGGGCCGAGGCCCCGGCGTCCGAGACGTCGGCCGGGGCGCTGTCCTCCGCCGGAGCGGTATTCTGCGAGCTCGCATCGGTGGCGGACTCGCCCAGGCGCTGCTGGACGAGGTTCACCACGAGGAAACAGATGACGATGATCGTGGCCCCGAGAAGCAGCGCCTGGCGGTGGCGCACGAAGAAGTTCTGGCGCGGTTCGTCTTCGACCTCGCGCCTGTCGGCCGAGAAATCGTCCATGCCGTAGGGCAGGGGATCGGCGACGCCGTCGGTGTCGTCCGGCGCGGGATTTTCGGCCGGTGCATCGCTGGCCTTCGCCGCCTCGCGAGCCTTTTTCTTCTCGTCCTTCTTGCGCTGCTTTTCCTCGGCCTTGAGGCGCACACGCTCCTGCTTGTCCGCCTTGGCTTGCGCCTTCCTCTCGGCACGCTCGTGCTTGCCGGAGGCGTCCGCCTCGCCGGTTTGGGGCTCGGGGGCGGCTGCCTGCGCGGTTTCGCCATCGCCGCCCTGGAAACGCGCGAAAGCGCGGGCGATCAGCGACTGGGGAGAATTGGCCTGCTCCTCCTGCTGGCGCTGGGCGGCGCGGCGGGCGGCTTCGATAAAGGTGTTGCGGCTGGCGCTGGTCGCCGCGTTCCCGCCCGGGCGGGCTTCCGGACCGGCCGGATTGGCGCCCTG
>CAZNHG010000212.1:0-5667 GCA_964572555.1 uncultured Devosiaceae bacterium
CTAGAGCGCCGGGCGAAAAAGTGGAAACCGGTTTTTCGCTTAACCGGCGCGACCACCAGCAATCTGGATCGTCGGGCGATTTGGACTAATCGCCCGACGATCTAACTCTTCTTCCAGTTTCGGCCGGACGCACCAGACCGACTACCGGTCGGCGAGAAATAAACTTACCTATTTGGGGAAGGCTTCAAGCCCTGGCAACGCCGTAGAGCGTTGAAAATTATTGAACGCAAAAAACGCCGGTGACCGCTGGAAACAGGACGAGGGTGGCACCAGATAGCCGTGTGAGAGTTCAAAGGAAAGGAGACCTCTCATGTTTAAAACCACAGCTATTGCAGTTGCCACCCTCGCCACGTCGATGGTGGGCTTTGCCGCGGTACCGGCGATGGCCCAGTCCTCGACGATCTCGCTCTGCCAGCCCTCGAATTTCGAGGTGAGCGACCGCGAGACGCTCATCAAGATGCAACTCAAGCGCAAGGGCGTCAACGCCACTTCGGTTTATGACTGGAACGGATGTGTTCAGGCGATCGTGAGGAACGGCGACGGCACCTCTTCGATCCAGTACTTCCACCCGCGCACGCTCGAACCGGTCCACGACCTGGTGAACCTCTAAAAGCACTGCGCTTTCGACTATATCGAACGATCCGCAGCGGATCGGCTACCAGTCGGGCTGCCCCAGTATGGGGGCAGCCCCTTTCCATGCCGGGGGCGAAATACCTCACACGACCGGTGTATGCAGTGGATCGCCCGCGAAATACGCCTCGAGGTTGGCCACGACCAGCGCTCCCATCGCCTCGCGCGTCTGATGCGTGGCACTGCCCTGGTGCGGCGAGAGCACCACGTTGTCGAGGTCGAACAGCGCGGGCGGCACGTTGGGCTCGTCCGCGAACACGTCGAGCGCCGCCCCGGCGATACCGCCCGATGACAGCATGTCCACGAGCGCCGGTTCGTCGACGACCGACCCGCGCGCCACGTTGACGAAATACCCCTGGGGTCCCAGCGCCTCCAGAACGGTGCGGTCGATCAGCGCCGCCGTGTCCGCGCCGCCCGGCGTGATCGCCACCAGCCAGTCGGCGTCGCGCGCCATCTCCGCCAGGTTGTCATAATAGACATACGGAATGTTCGCCTGCTTGCGTCGGCCATAGTAGATGACCCGCATCTTCATGGCCTGGGCGCGGTTCGCAATCTCCTTGCCGATCCGCCCCAGCCCGACGATCCCCACGGTCTTGCCTGTCAACTCGCTCTGCAGCGGGAAGGCCCCGGCCGGCCACTTGCCCGCGCGGGTATACCGATCCGCCTGCGGCAACCGGCGCGCGAGCGAGATCATCAGCCCGATGGTGATCTCCGCCATCGCGTCGTTGAGGACGCCCGGGGTATTGGTCACGCGGATATTGCGCGCCTTGGCCGTCGCGGTGTCGATGGCATCGTATCCCACGCCGAAATTCGAGATCATCTCGAGATTGGGCAGCTTGTCCATCAACGCCGCGTCCACGGCACCCGCCGCGACCGCCCTGATGTTCGGTCCCGTCTCGGCGAGAAACCCTTCGGGGTCCGCCATTTCGTAGAGCCGGTGCACCGTGTAGCGCGCATCGAGCGCATCCTCGCAGCTTTGCAGCAGCTTGTTGGTGATCAGGACATCGTGCGTCGCCATGGCATATTTTCCTTTCGCGCCGGTGCACCCGGCGCTCGTTTTCTGAGTGGTCGTCATCAAAGGCTCATCAGATAGAGCCAGGTTGAAACCGAGACTACCGACAGCGCCGTGCTGATCAAAACCGTGTTGGCGGCAACGTCGACGGACCGGTTGTAGTTGGTGGCGAAAATGTAGGCATTGATGCCGGTGGGCATCGCCGCCAGCACGACGGCATAGCGCGCAACATCGTGGCTGACGTTGAACACCGGCACCATCAGCACCCAGGCGATCGCGGGATGCAGAACGAGCTTGGTCAACGACATTGTCGTTGCCTGAACCGAGTTTTCGCGAATCTTGTATTCATTGAGCGCCCCGCCGAGCCCGAACAGCGCACACGGCAGCACGGCCTGCGCCATCATCTCGGTGAACGCGTCCACCGGCTCGATCATGTTCAGCCCGAGAAGGTTGCCCGCCAGCCCCAACAGGATCCCGATGAGCAGCGGATTGGTGATCACGCGACGGCTCGCCTTGCGCATGGACAACGCAATGCTTTCCCCCTCACGGCGCGACAGTTCCATCAGGATCATGGCCAGCGACATCAGGATCGGCGCATGGAACCCGATGATCGAGTAGACGACCGGCAGCGCCTCCCCGCCATAGCCGCGCTGGATGATGGGAATCCCCAGAAGCACGCAGTTGGTGAACATGGCGCTGAAGCCCGACGCCACCGCCTCCCCCGGCCGGTCGCCGAACACGGAACGCGACACCGCAATCCCCGCCGCAAAGGCGATAATCGCACCTGCATAGAAAGACAGGATGATGTTAGCGTTGAACACTTCCGCGAAGTCGACCGAAAACATCGCCCGAAACAGCAAGCACGGCGTTGCGAAGTTGTTCACGAAGGTGATCAGCCCCCGCACGCCGGACGCCGGATAGACGCGGACGCGCACGGCCAGGAAGCCGACAATCACGAGCGCGAAAACCGGCGCAACGACATTCAGGATCTGCAGCATCGAGCGAGCCCGGGCGAGATATAGAGCGTGTCCAGAAAAAGTGGCACCCACTTTTTCGGTTCGGACGCGCGACAAAACAAAGACTTGAGGGTGTCGGGCTGAATGCAGTTCAGCGCGACACGCTCTAGCGGCACCCTGACATGTCAGGGTGCCTTTCGCCGCAAAGGTGCAGAAATAGCCCACGAGGTCAATGCCGCACCCGGCCCGGCATCACCCCTTGCCATTCCGCGGCCTGTGAGAAATGGTTGGCGCGGTGGAAAGTGCCGGCATTCTCGCGTCCCCGTCCGGCGGACGCTCCAGCAGGAAAGTGAACCGGAAGTGCCTGATGTCAGAAACGCCATATGACCTGTTCGTGATCGGCGGCGGCGTGAACGGGTGCGGTATCGCGCGCGATGCCGCCGGGCGCGGCTATTCGGTCTATCTCGCCGAAATGGACGATCTGGCCTCGGGCACCTCGTCGGCGGCGACCAAGCTCATCCACGGCGGACTGCGCTATCTCGAGCACTACGAATTCCGCCTGGTGCGCGAGTCCCTGCAGGAGCGCGAGATCATCTGGTCCATGGCCCCCCACATCGTCTGGCCCCTGCGCTTCATCCTGCCCCATCACAAGGGTCTGCGGCCCAGATGGATGCTGCGGGCCGGGCTGCTCCTTTACGATCACATCGGCGGCCGCAAGAAGCTCCCCGCCACACGCACGCTCGATCTGCACAAGGACCCTACCGGCAAGCCGCTGCAGGCAATCTACCGCACCGGCTTCGAATACTCCGACTGTTGGGCGAACGATGCGCGGCTCGTGGTTCTCAATGCCCGCGACGCCGCCGACAGGGGCGCATCGATCAACACCCGCACGAAGGTGACCGGCGCCCGGCGCGGCGGCGGGCTGTGGCATGTCGATATCCTGCATGTCGACGACGGCAAGACTGAAACCGTCACCGCCCGCATGCTCGTCAACGCGGCCGGCCCCTGGGCCGACACGGTGCTCGCCGGCATGGAAGGCCGCAGCGCCGACCATCACGTCCGGCTCGTCAAGGGCAGCCACATAGTGGTGCGCAGGCACTACGAACACGACAAGTGCTACATCTTCCAGAACGCCGACGGGCGCATCATCTTCGCCATTCCCTACGAGAACGACTTCACCCTGATCGGCACCACCGACCGCGACTACGAGGGCGATCCCTCGGACGTCGCCATCAGTTCCGACGAGATCAACTATCTCTGCACGGCGGCCAGCGAATATTTCGCCCATCCCGTCGAACGCTCCCAGGTCGTCTGGGCCTATTCCGGCGTGCGCCCGCTCTATGACGACGGTGCGACCTCGGCCCAGGAGACCACCCGCGATTACGTCATGAAGCTCGACGAGAAGTCCGGCGAGGCCCCGCTTCTCAACATCTTCGGCGGCAAGCTGACGACGTTCCGGCGCCTCTCGGAGGAAGCGCTGGACCATGTCGGCGCCGCCATCGGCGTGAAGGGCGCCCCCTGGACCGCCGGCTCCACCCTCCCCGGCGGCAACTTCGGCACGGACGAAATAGCGGCAATCGTGGAGCGGCTGAAAAGGGACTACCCCTTCCTCATGCCCGCCCACGCGCGGCGGCTCGTCCGGCTCTACGGCACCTGTGCCTGGGATCTCCTGGGCGAAACTGACGGCCTCGCCGCGCTCGGCGAACAGTTCGGCGCCGACCTGACGGCCCGCGAGGTGGATTATCTGATCGAGGCCGAATGGGCCCGCACCGTCGACGACATATTGTGGCGCCGCACCAAGCTGGGCCTGCAGGTCAGCGAACGCGACACGCGCGCCCTGCAGGCATATCTGGAGAAGAGACAGAAGAAACGGACCAGGATCAGCCAGGGAGGAACATCATGAGCGGCCACGTGCTCGCGATCGATCAGGGAACAACCTCGAGCCGCACCATCGTGTTCGCCGACCCGGCGACCGTCGCCGGGATCGGCCAGCAGGAGTTTGCTCAGCACTATCCCGATTCCGGCTGGGTCGAGCACGACGCCGGCGAGATCTGGGAGTCGGTCGTCGCCACCTGCAAGGCCGCCATCGCAAACGCCGATATCACCGCGAACGACCTTGCAGCCATAGGCATCACCAACCAGCGCGAAACCGTCGTGATCTGGGACCGGCAGACCGGCGAGCCCATCCACAACGCCATCGTCTGGCAGGACCGCCGCCCCGCCGGCCTGTGCGCGGAATTGCGCAAGGCGGGCAAGGAAAAAATGGTCACCGAGAAGACGGGCCTGCTCCTCGACCCCTATTTCTCCGGCACCAAGGTGAAATGGCTCCTCGACAATGTCGAAGACGCCCGCGAACGCGCGGAAGCGGGCGAGCTTGCTTTCGGAACCATCGACAGTTTCCTCGTCTGGCGGCTGACCGGCGGCGCGGTGCACGCCACAGACGCCACCAATGCCTGCCGGACGTTGTTGTTCAACATCGCGACCGGCGAATGGGACGACGAGCTGCTCGAGCTGCTAGACGTACCGCGCGCCTTGCTGCCCGAAGTCAGGGACAGCAATGGTGATTTCGGCACGGCGCAGGCTGATTTGCTCGGGGCCGAACTGCCCATCCGCGGCGTCGCCGGCGATCAGCATGCCGCAACCATCGGCCAGGCCTGCTTCGAGCCGGGCATGCTCAAGTCCACCTACGGCACCGGCTGCTTCGCCGTGCTGAACACCGGAACCGAACGCGTCCCCTCCGAAAACCGGCTTCTCACGACCATCGCCTACCGGTTGAACGGCGAGACGACCTACGCCCTCGAAGGCTCGATCTTCGTCGCCGGCGCCGCCGTGCAGTGGCTCCGCGACGGGCTGGGCGTGATCGATTCCGCCGAGAACAGCGGCCCGCTCGCCGAACAGGCCGACCCGGCCCAGCACGTCTATCTCGTGCCCGCCTTCGTCGGTCTTGGCGCCCCGCACTGGGATTCCGACGCACGTGGTGCCCTGTTCGGCATGACGCGCAACACCGGACCGAAAGAACTCGCCCGCGCCGCCCTCGAATCCGTGTGCTACCAGACCCGTGACCTGCTG
>CAZNHG010000213.1:0-5662 GCA_964572555.1 uncultured Devosiaceae bacterium
TCGTCGCCCATCCCAAGGTCTCCGAGGCGGCCGTTGTCGGGTATCCGCACAACATCAAGGGGCAGGGCATCTATAGCTATGTCACCATGATGGCGGGCGAGACGCCCGGCGACGACCTCAAGAAGGAATTGACCTCCTGGGTGCGCAAGGAGATCGGGCCCATCGCCTCGCCCGACCTCATCCAGTTCGCGCCCGGCCTGCCCAAGACCCGTTCGGGCAAGATCATGCGCCGCATCCTGCGCAAGGTCGCGGAAAACGACTACGGTTCGCTCGGCGACACCTCGACGCTGGCCGACCCGGCGGTCGTGGACGACCTGATCGGCAATCGCCAGAACCGCTAAAGCGTTTTCAGAACAAGTGGACACCACTTGTTCGGTGCGGCACGGGTGACATTGCGGGAATTTCGTGCGGGGGCGGGGCAGAACATGCTCCGCCCCGCATCTTCTCGCGCAACGCTTCGCGCTTCACAAAACGCGGCACAGGTTCTAACTAGGGTGTTGTGAGATTGGATGGCCCGGCTGCAGGATCGCGTGGGGCGACCCGTTCGGCAGCCGGAGTGTGGAAGGTATTCGTGCCCAAAGTGGAGAGCGCTCACCGCGCGCCGACCGAAAGCGATGTTGCCAAGCTGGCCGGGGTGTCCCAGTCCGCGGTGTCGCGCGCCTTCACGCCCGGGGCGAGCGTGGCCGAAAGCACGCGCAAGAAGATCCTGCAGGCGGCCCAGTCGCTCGGGTATCAGCCCAACCTCATGGCGCGGTCGCTGGCGACCCGGCGCTCGAACATCGTCGCGCTGGCGATCAGTGACCTCGAGAACCCCTTCTACGCCCATGTGGTCAACGAACTGTCCGACCAGTTGCGCGAGACGGGGCGCCACATCCTGCTGTTCACCACCCCACCTGACAAGGAGGTCGATCCGGCGCTGGAACGCGTGCTGAGCTACCAGGTGGATGCCATCATCCTCACCGCCACGACGGCCTCGCTGGAACTCGCCATGCAGTGCCAGAAGGCGGGGGTGCCGATCGTGCAGATCAACCGCGAGTCGACGCTTCCCGGCATTTCGACGGTGCGCGGCGAGAATCAGCGTGCGGCCAATGTCGTTGCCAACTTCCTTGCCGCCGCGGAGCATGAATGCTTCGGATTCATCGGCGGCACACAGACCTCCAACACCAGCCGTATCCGCGAGGATGCCTTCTCCGGCTTCCTCAAGGAACGGGGCAAGCAGGTGCAGGTCGCCTATGGCAACTACACCTTCGAGGACGCGGCCACCGCTGCCAGGGAGATGCTCGGCGGCCCCAACCCGCCCGATGCCATATTCTGCGCCTCGGACTACATGGCCTTCGCCGTCATCGACGTCGCCAAGCGCGAGTTCGGCCTGAGAATTCCCGACGACCTGTCGATCGTGGGCTTTGACGACGTGCCCGAAGCATCGCATTCGGTGTACGATCTCACCACATTTTCCCAGCCTGCGGGCTCCCTTGTGGCTGAAGCCATAGACATTATCGACGCGATGATTGCCGAGCCCGCCCGGCGGGCGCAGCGACGTGAAGTGCGGGGGCGCCTGATCGTGCGCGGCTCCACCCGCATGCCGGACACCGGCATTGTGGATAAAGACGGCAACAAGATCTGGCCTTTGTAGTTTTTTTGACATGGCCCTGTTGCATGCGCATGCAAAAGCCGGTACATGCATGCGCATGCAATCGTTCCGGCAGGAGGGTGTTTTTCGGAGCGAAAGAGTCATCGGGCCGCTGAATAGGAGCGGTGGAAAGGGGACTGTCATGCGTAAGCGCTTCACCGTCACTTCGTGTGTTGGGCTTGTCTATTCGTATACCACCGCGCCGGAGCCGGGTGCGTTCCGCGCCTGGTCCTGGCGCTGTTGACAGTCGATCGGGCGGCTGCGTCGCCTGCACAATTTCTACCGTTTTTTCAAGGCACTAGGACCAATGACAGCCCAACTGCGCAACGGCGACGTGGCGACCGCCATTCAACGCAACGCCAAACTCATCCGAACCAACGACGTCACCCAGACCCTTGTCGGCTGCGCCACGCGCAGCGGGGAGGTGGAGACGACCCGGCACAACGCGCTCGTCGCGCGGACCGGCAAGTTCACAGGTCGCTCGGCGGGTGACAAGTTCATCGTCGCGGACGCGAAAACCGAGAACACGGTGTGGTGGGACAACACCAACCGGCTCGGCGGCGCCCACTTCGATACGCTTCTCACGGACATGCTGAGCGAGGCGACGGGACGTGCGATCTACCATCAGCAGCTCTTCGCGGGTGCCGACGCCAATCATCGCTACAGCGTCGAGGTGTTCACCCCCAGCGCTTGGCATGCCCTGTTCATCCGCAACCTGCTGATCCGCCCGGCCGAGACCGAGCTCAAGGAATTCGAGGGCGATGTCACCGTTGTGCATCTGCCGGACTTCCAGGCCAAGCCCGAGCGGCACGGCACGGAGTCGGGCACTTGCATAGCGCTCGATTTCACCCGCAACATCGTTCTGATCTGCGGCACGGCCTATGCCGGCGAGATCAAGAAGGCGGTCTTTTCGCTGTTCAACTTCCACGCGCCCGACAGTGACGTGCTGCCCATGCACTGCTCCGCCAATCTCGGCCGTAAGAGCGACACGACCCTGTTCTTCGGCCTCTCGGGCACCGGCAAGACGACGTTGTCGACCGAGGCGGGCCGGGCGCTCGTAGGTGACGACGAGCATGGCTGGGCGCCCGAGAGCGTCTTCAATCTCGAGGGCGGGTGCTACGCCAAGGCCGCGAACCTGACGAAAAAGGGTGAGCCCGAAATCTTCGCTGCGGCACGCGAGTTCGGCTCGATCCTCGAGAACGTCGTCGTCGATGCCGAGACCGGCGAGCCGGACTTCGCCGACCTCGAGCTCACCGAGAACACGCGCATCGCCTACCCGCTCACCGCGATCCCAAATCGCGAGGAAAGCGGGGTAGCACCGCCGCCGAGCAATATCGTCCTGCTCACGGCCGACGCTTTCGGCGTTCTTCCGCCGCTGGCCCGGCTCAATACCGAGCAGGTCATCTACTACTTCCTGTCGGGCTACACCGCCAAGGTGGCCGGCACCGAACGCGGCGTCACCGAGCCCCAGGCGACGTTCTCGGCCTGCTTCGGCGCGCCTTTCATGGCCCGGCATCCGGCGGACTACGGCAAGCTGCTCGCCAAGCGGCTGGGCAACAGCCAGGCGAACTGCTGGCTGCTCAATACCGGCTGGACCGGCGGCGCCTATGGCACCGGCAAGCGTATCGATCTCGGCACCACGCGCCGCCTTCTCGACGCGGCGCTCGGGGGCGAGCTGGACGATATCGAGTTTCGCCGGGACGAGCGGTTCGAACTCGACGTGCCGGTCGCGGTCGAGGGTGTCGACACCGCGATTCTCGATCCGGTCAAAACGTGGTCCGATTCCGAAGCCTATCATGCGCAGGCGGACCGTCTGTTGCAGCTCTTCGAGGACAATTTCGAGAAGCTGGGCCCCGCGGCGGCGGCGCTTACCACGGTAAGGGCCTCCAAGTACCGCGCGGCCTGACGGGCGGCGGGCTTTCGGGCCCGTTCCCGACGCACACATCGCTGGCGCACTCTCCCGGTGCGTCCGTGCACGACATTTGTGGAAAGGATGCACCATGTCCCTGATTACCCTGCGTCAGCTTCTCGATCACGCCGCCGAGCATGGCTACGGCATGCCCGCCTTCAACATCACCAACATGGAAACGCTCACCAGCGTCATGGAGGCGGCCGACAGGACCAACAGCCCGGTTCTGGTGCAGGCGAGTCGAAGCGCCCGCAAATACTGCGACGACATCTTCATCAAGCACCTGTTCCAGGCCGCCATCGAGCGCTACCCGCACTTGCCGGTCTGCGTGCATCAGGACCATGGCAACGAGTTGTCGACCTGCCTGTCGGCGATGGAGCTCGGCTTCTCGTCGGTCATGATGGACGGTTCCCTGATGGCGGACGCCAAGACCCCGTCCGACTATGCCTACAATGTCGACGTGACATCGCATGTCGTCGAGTTCGCTCACAGCCGCGGTGTGTCGGTCGAGGGCGAGATCGGCGTGCTTGGCTCGCTGGAGACGGGCGAAGGCGAGAAGGAGGACGGCCACGGTTTCGAGGGCAAGCTCGGTCGCAACCAGCTTCTCACCGACCCCGAAGAGGCCGAGCGGTTCGTCCGGGACACCGGCGTCGACGCGCTGGCGGTGGCCATCGGCACCTCGCACGGCGCCTACAAGTTCACCCGCCGCCCCGACGGCGACATTCTCGCCATGGGCCTGATCGAGCGCATCAACGAGCGCCTGCCGCACACGCACCTCGTCATGCACGGCGCCTCGACCATCCCGCAAGACTTGCAGGATCTCATCAACGCCTATGGCGGCGAGATCCCCGGCACGTTCGGCGTACCGCTCGAGGAGGTGCAGCGCGGCATTCGCCACGGCGTGCGCAAGGTGAATATCGACACCGACATCCGCATGGCCATGACCGGCTCGATCCGCAAGTATCTTGCCGAGAACCCGGACAAGTTCGACCTCCGTGCCATCCTCAAGCCGGGCCGCGAGCGTACCGTGGATCTGTGCGTCGAACGCTTCGAGGCCTTCGGCTGCGCCGGTATGGCCGACAAGATCAAGCCCGTCCCTCTCACCGCCATGGCCGACCGCTACGCGGCGGGCCTGTTTCGGCCCAAGGTCGCATGACCCACGAGGCCGCGGATACGACACTCGATAGCTGGCTGGCCGGGCAGGGCGCCGACGCGCCGCTGTCCGCCACCATCACCGCGCTCGCGGCTGCGGCCGTGCAGATCGCGGGGGCCGTGCGCGCGGCCCCGCTCAACGGCCATATCGGCAGCCATGACGCGGTGAACGTGCAGGGCGAAGAGCAAAAGACCCTCGACGTGATATCAAACGACATCATGGTCGCCGCTCTCGGTGCCTGCGCGGACGTGGCGGCAATGGTTTCCGAGGAAGTGCCCGATGTCATCGGCAATGACCGGGCCAATGACGACGCTCGCCTCGCGGTATGCGTCGACCCGCTCGACGGGTCGTCCAACATCGCCACCAACGGCACCATCGGCAGCATCTTTTCCGTGCTCCGGCTCGACGGCGGAACCTCCGAAGCGGACGTGCTCGGCGCGACCGGCAACCAGCTTGCGGCCGGGTATGTGCTTTACGGTCCGGCGACCCTTCTGGTGCTGACGACCGGCCGCTCCGTCGCCAAGTTCGCCGTCGACCCGCATTCGGGCGGTTTCCTGCTGGTGCGCGATGGCATCACCATTCCGCGTACGGCCTCGGAATTCGCCATCAACATGGCCCATCGCCGCCACTGGCAGGCGCCGGTCGCCAGCTATATCGAGGAGTGTGTGCTCGGCGAGGAGGGCCCGCGCGGCAAGCCCTACAACATGCGCTGGATGGGAGCGATGGTGGCCGACGTCCACCGCGTGCTGATGAACGGCGGCATCTTCATATACCCGGCGCTGACGACGCCGGGCGGCGCCAGAGGCAAACTGCGCCTGCTCTACGAGGCCGTGCCCATGGCAATGCTGGTGGAAACCGCCGGCGGGCGTGCCATCACCGGGACGCAGCCGGTCCACCAAGTCCCCGCCGAAAGCCTGCATCAACGCGTGCCGCTGGCGCTCGGCTCAGCCGACGAAGTCGCCTACCTGGC
>CAZNHG010000214.1:0-5657 GCA_964572555.1 uncultured Devosiaceae bacterium
CTGCGGCCGGTGATTATCGTCGCGACGGGACCGGCGAGACCCGTCAGCTTGCCCGCCTGCAGCGCCGCGATGCCGACCACGGAGGCGCCTTCGGCGACGAACCGGTCCTCGTAATAGAGCGTCTGCATGGCACGGTAGATTTCCTCTTCCGTCACCAGGACCGTCCCGTCCAGCAGGTCGCGGCACAGCGCGAAGGACAGCTTGTTGTCCATGCCGATACCGCCGCCCAGCGAATCCGCCAGGCTCGCCACTTCCTCGACCTCCACCGGATGCCCGGCCCGGATCGAGTCGTGCATGGCCGCGCCCCGGTCCATCGAGACGCCGATCACGCGGGCGCGCGGCTTGATCGCCTTGACCGCCAGCGCGATGCCGCCCGCCAGCCCGCCGCCCGACAGGGGCACGAGGACCGTCCCGATATCGGGGCGATCCTGCATCAGTTCGAGCCCGATCGTACCCTGGCCGGCGATGACATGGGGGTCGTCGAAAGGCGAGATTTCCACCAATCCCTCCTCGCTGACGAGGCGCCGGCTCTCTGCGAGCGCGTCGTCCTGGCTGGCGCCGGCGATCCGCACCTCGGCGCCGAGCGCCTCGATCCCGTCGATCTTGGTTTGCGGCACCAGCTCGGACATGCAGACCACCGCCCGCAAGCCCCGGGCGCGCGCCGCATAGGCCACCCCGCGCCCGTGATTGCCGGTCGAGCAGCACGTCACACCCGGCACGCCCTCGGGCACATTCAGGACGGCATTGGCCGCCCCGCGCAGCTTGAAGGCGCCGGTGGGCTGGGCCGTCTCCAGCTTGAGAAGGACCTCCTGTCCGGCGAGACCCTCGAGATGGAGCGAGGGGACGAGCGGTGTTGCAACGGCCGTCCCGGCAATGGTGCGCCGGGCCGCCATGACGTCGGCAAGTGAAAGGCTCATCCCGCCTCCAGAACCGCGCTGAGGAACTGCTTGGTGCGATCCATTTCGGGGCTGCCGAAGATCTTGGAGGGCGGGCCCTGTTCCTCGATGCGCCCGTTGAAGAAAAAGCACACTCTGTCCGATATCTCCTTGGCGAAGCCCATCTGGTGGGTGACCATGAGCATGGTCAGGTTGTGCTCGTCGACCAGCTTGCGGATGACGTTGGTCACCTCGCCGATCACCTCGGGGTCGAGCGCCGAGGTTACCTCGTCGAACAGCATGATCTTGGGACGCATCGCCAGCGCGCGTGCAATCGCCACGCGCTGCTGCTGCCCGCCCGACAGGCGCGAGGGGTGCTGGTCGACCTTGTCGTCGAGCCCGACGAGCCCCAGAAGCTCCATGGACCTCTCGCGCGCCTCGTCTCTGGAAAGCCCGAGAACATGGACAGGGGCCTCCATGCAGTTTTCGAGCGCCGTCATGTGGGGGAACAGATTGAAGTGCTGAAAGCACATGCCGATGTTTGCCCGCATCCGTCTGAGATGCCGGTTGTTGGCGGGCACCAGCCTGCCGTTGCGTTCCATGTGCGTGAGCGGTTCCCCGTCGACATAGATCACCCCGCCATTGATGGTTTCGAGCGTCATCAGCATGCGCAGGACCGTCGTCTTGCCCGAGCCAGAGGGCCCGATGACGGTGACCATCTCGCCCTCGGCGACGTCGAGATCGAGCGAGTCCAGCACCACGAGCTCGCCATAGGCCTTGGTGACCTTCAGGAACCGCACCATGGGGATGTTCTCGCCCTCGAGGCGCAGCGGATACTGCGTGAGGTCTTCGTCGCTCATTTGCTCATTCCCAGTTTCCTGCGGACCCAGGCTTCGAAGCTGCGGATCAGGGCCGCCGTGGGCAGCGAGATCAACAGGAAGATGATGCCCACCATGGTATAGGGTTCGAGAAAGCGGTAGTTCTCCGAGCCCAGCGCATTGGCGGTGTGCATCAGCTCGGCCACCCCGATCACCGAGAGCATCGGCGTGTCCTTGAAGATGCCGACGAGATAGTTGCCCATGCCCGCCAGCGAGGGCGGCAGGGCCTGCGGGATGATCACGCGCCGATAGGTGTGCGCCGTGCCCATGTTCAGCGCCGTCGCGGCCTCCCATTGCCCCTTGGGCACGCTGTCGAGCCCGCCGCGATAGACTTCCGAGAGATACGAGGCATAGTGCAGCCCGATGGCGATCATTCCCGCCGTCCAGGGCGACAGGCGCACGCCGAACTGCGGGCCGACATAGAACACGAAGAAGATCTGAAGCACCAGCGGCGTCGAGCGGATGAACTCCACCGCCTCGCGTACGGTCATCGTCAGCGGCCGGAACGGCGTGCGCTGCGCCAGGGCCAGCAACAGCCCCAGCACGAGCGCAATACCGTAGCCCGCACCCGCCGCCATCAGGGTATTGCCCGTTGCCGCGATCAGCCGCGGCAGGATTTCGAGAGTGA
This sequence comes from uncultured Devosiaceae bacterium, assembly GCA_964572555.1. Lineage (GTDB taxonomy): Bacteria > Pseudomonadota > Alphaproteobacteria > Rhizobiales > Devosiaceae > CAZNHG01. Next base: position 2,382 of record CAZNHG010000214.1, read on the forward strand.
AGTCCCAGCGCCACGCGAACATGTCAGGCCCTCCCCATCCGGCGGGCCATGTAGCCCTCGAGCCAGCGCATGAACGGGGTCAGCACCAGCCGGGCCATGACGTAGTAGATGATCAGCGCGGTCCCGAAAGCCTGGGCGGACAGGAACGTCGTCCCGTTGATCTGCTTGGCCTCGAACATCAGGTCGGTCACCGCGATCAGCGAGACCAGCGCCGTGCCCTTGAGCAGCTCGATCAGCAGGTTACCCCAGGGCGGCAGCATGATGACCAGCGCCTGGGGCAGGATGATGCGGATCATGCGCTTGGTCGGGGTCATGTTGAGCGCCTGCGCCGCCTCCCACTGGCCCTTGGGGACCGACAGGATGGCGCCGCGCACCAGCTCGGCCCCGTAGGCGCCCAGGTTCATGCCCACGGCCACGAACCCGGCGGCGAACTTGTCGAATGTCAGGCCGAACAGCGGCAGCACAAAGAAGATCCAGTAGAGCTGCACCAACAGCGAGGTGCCCCGGAAAATCTCGATGTAAACCGTGGCGACGCCCCCGATCATCGGGTTCTTCGACAAGCGCATCAGCCCCGCCGTCAGGGCGATCAGAATCGCAAGAACGGTCGCCAGCAGCGTCTGCAGGATCGTTGTGAGCGTCCCGCTGGCGAAGCGCGGAGCAAACTCCGCGAGGAACTCGACGTAACTCATGCCGCATGCCCCCTGTTGGCGACAACGACCCCGTCGGGGATCCCGGGCCGGAAACGGCCGGCGGGAGGCGTGTCCCGCCGGCCGCCGGTTTCAGGGGTTACCGGTTTTCGCAGACCCACTCGGTCGTGACGTCGCCCGGCAGGGAACCTTCGCCGTAGCCATATTCGGCGACCGCTTCCATCATCGCGTCGGAGCCCAGATACTCCTGCTGTACGGCGTTGAACTGCTCGAGGAAGTCCCGGTCCGCTTCGCGGAAGCCGATGCCGGCCCAGTTGTACGCATCCTCCGGCATGGCATCGGGATCGGTTACCTCGACCGCGCCGTCCGAACTGTCGGCGAGCTGCTTGACCGTGAAGTAGGTGCCTGCGCCCGCATCGGCGCGTCCCGCCCGCACGGCGGCCAGAATCTCGGTGGGGCCGGGAACCGTCATGATGTTGCTGTCCGGCACGCCGGCGTCCTTGGCGGCCTCGATATTGGAATAGCCCGCACCGGTCACCATGATGGCCTCGGATTCGGCGAGATCGGCGTAGTTGCCGATGCCCTCGGGGTTGCCCGGAGCGACGATGAAGGCGTCGCCGATCTTGGCCATCGGCTCGGAGAAGGCGATGTTCTCGCAGCGGCTCTCAAGAATGTTCATGCCGCCGGTAATGATGTCGAACCGGCCCGCATTCAGGCCCGGAATGAGCCCGCCCCATTCCGTCGTCACCGCCTCGATATCGGTATAGCCCATATTCTCGAGCACACCTAGCGTGTAGGCGTTCACGAAACCCCTGGGTTCGCCGTCATCGCCCGGATAGGCAAACGGTATCTCGTTGGCGAATCCGATGCGGATGGGTTCGCCCGCGTCGATGCGATCCATAAGCGGTCCGGCCTGCGCACTCACCGCCCCGACTACAGCGGCGACAGCACCAGCAGCGACCACGACCTTGATAAAAGCCCGTCCCATGGTGTTCTCCTTGTTGGCTGCCTGACTTACGCGGTACCTGGTTGTGTACAACATCACACGACATTTCGAAGTGTCAACGAAAAGCTACAAGTTTCCGATTGCTAGCGGGAGTCATGGCGCATAGATGTGTACAGGTCAGGCCAGGTATTGAGGACAGCCCGACGAGGGCATTTTTTCCGGAGGTAACATGCGGGCGCTGCAGTTCCAGTTCAGCGATCAGGAGTACGATCGCCGTCTCGCCAAGGTGCGCCGGGCCATGGAAGAGCAGGAGATCGACATCCTGTTCGTCGAGGACCCGTCGAACATGGCGTGGCTGACCGGCTACGACGGCTGGTCGTTCTACGTGCATCAGGGGGTGCTGATTCGTCACGACGACGACCCCATCTGGTGGGGCCGGGCGCAGGACGCGAACGGGGCGGTCCGCACCGTGTGGATGGATGACGATCACATTTCCTGGTACCCCGACCACTACGTGCAGTCGACGCTGTGCCATCCCATGGAACTGCTCGCCGCGATGATCCGCGACCGCGGTTACGGCGACAAGCGCATCGGGGTGGAGCTCGAGAACTACTATTTCACGGCCAAGGCCTTTCTCACGCTCCAGAACGAGTTGCCGGACGCCTTCTTCGTCGATGCGACGGCGCTGGTGAACTGGCAGCGCACCATCAAGTCCGACGAGGAGATCAGCCATATGCGCAAGGCCGCGCGCATATCGGAGAAGATCATCGATGGCATCTTCGAGCGCGTCGAGCCCGGTGTGCGCAAGCACGAGCTCGTCGCACAGATCTACGAGGACGCCCTGCGCGGGGTCGGCGAGGACTGGGGCGACTATCCGGCGATCGTGCCGCTTCTGCCCAGCGGATCCGACGCCGCCGCCTCGCACCTCACGTGGGATGGCCGGGTGTTCGAGAAGGACACGGGCACCTTCTTCGAGATTTCGGGCTGCTACCGGCGCTACCATGCCCCGTTCTGCCGCACCGTCTATCTCGGCACCCCGCCCGACTACATGGTCGAGGCCGAGAAGGCACTCGTGGAGGGCCTCGAAGCCGGGCTCGACGCGGCGGTGGCGGGCAATACGGCGGCCGATATTGCGCGGGCGCTGGAGACGAGCCTGCAAAAGGCTGGGATCGAGCGCAACGCCCGCGCCGGCTACCCGATCGGGCTGAGCTATCCACCCGACTGGGGCGAGCGCACCATCTCGATACGCATCGACGACACCACCGAACTCGAGCCGGGCATGACCTTCCACTTCATGCCGGGGCTGTGGATGACGGATTGGGGGCTCGAGATCACCGAGAGTATTCTGATCAAGGACAAGGGGCGGGCCGAGTGCCTGTGCAACAGGCCGCGCCAGCTCTACGTCAAGGACTGACAAATGGCGCTGATCGACGACACACGCGCGATCCTTGGCGATCTCATCGCCTTTCCCACCGTCTCGGCGGACAGCAATCTCGAGCTGATCGCCTACGCCGCCGGGCTACTGCGCGGCTGCGGGGCGCGGGTCGATGTGATGCACGACGGGTCCGGCCACAAGGCCAACCTGTTCGCCACGCTCGGCCCCGAGACCGACGGCGGCGTCGTCCTGTCGGGCCACACCGACGTCGTGCCCGCCGAGCCCGAGGACTGGACGAGCGATCCCTT
>CAZNHG010000215.1:0-5639 GCA_964572555.1 uncultured Devosiaceae bacterium
GCGGCATTCGCGAGATCGAGTTCTTCACCCAGACGCAGCAGCTCATTGCCGGGGGGCGCGATCCCGACCTGCGCGTCAAGCCGACGACCCGGGCGCTGGCGGCGCTCGCCAAGGCCGGATGGATCACCGGGGAGGCCGCGGCGGAACTCACGGAGACCTATTGGTATCTGCGGGCGATCGAGAACCGGCTGCAGATGATCCGGGACGAGCAGACCCACTCCATGCCGGAGTCCGAGGCGGACGTCGCCGTCATTGCGGCGCTGATGGGTGAGAGCGACGTTTCGGCGTTCGAGGAGAAATACCGGGCGTCGCTGTCGCGGGTGATGCACTACTACGGCGAGCTGTTCACCGAGGGCGAGACGCTGGCGAGCGATATCGGCGATCTCGTGTTCACCGGCACCGATGACGATCCGGGAACGCTCGACACGTTGCAGAGCCTGGGGTTCAACGACCCCTCCAGGGCATCGGCGACTATCCGCAAATGGCATTACGGGGGGTATCCGGCCACGCGGGCGTCGGCAGCACGCGCGCATCTGACCGAGATGATGCCGACGCTCCTGTCGACCATCGCGGCCAGCGGCAATGCCGACGACGCGCTGGCGCGGTTCGATCATTTCCTGTCGCGGTTTCCCGCCGGTGTGCAGCTGTTCGCGCTGTTGCGCAATCACGCGCAGCTCTGCCGCATGCTCGTGGCCTTCATGGCCTCGGCGCCGCGCATGGCAGAGGCGGTGATTCACCGCGCGCATGTCATGGACGGGCTGATCGATCCCGCCTTTGCCGACGGGGTGACGCGCACGGACATTCTTGTCGAGAAGGTCGACGATTTTCTCGGGCAGGCGCGCTCCTACGAAGACCTGATCGACAGGGCGCGCATCATCGGGCAGGAGCAGAAGTTCCTCATCTCGGCGGGCTTCATCTCGGGCACGGTCGACGCCGCCCGTGCCGGGGCGCAGTTCACGGCGCTGGCGCAAACGCTGCTGGACAAGCTGTTCGCTGCCGTGTGCGACGAGTTCTCCAAGCGGCACGGCACCGTGCCGGGCGCGAAGGTGGCCCTTGTCGGGTTCGGCAAGATGGCGAGCGGCGAGATGACGCTTACCTCGGATCTCGATTTCATCCTGCTCTACGACGCGCCGAAGGCGAGCGAGGAATCCGACGGCGAGAAGCCGCTGGCGACGCCGTACTACTTCGCGCGGCTGACGCAGCGCCTGATTGCCGCCTTGTCGGCGCCGACGGCGGAGGGTGTGCTCTACGAGGCCGACATGCGGCTGCGCCCTTCGGGCAATGCCGGCCCGCTCGCCACGAACCTGTCGGGCTTCGCCTCCTATCAGAAGGAACAGGCCTGGACCTGGGAGCACCTTGCCCTCAGCCGCGCGCGAATGGTCGCCGGCGATGCCGATCTGGAGGCACCGGTCGACGCGGCCATCGCCGAGGTGATGGCGCAGGATCGCGACCGGGGGAAGACCGTGGACGATGTCATCGACATGCGCGCGCGCCTGGCGCGCGACCGTAAGCCGCGGCATCCTTTCGATCTCAAGCTGACGCGGGGCGGGCTCGTCGATATCGAGTTCGTCGCCCAGTCGGCGCAGTTGCTCGAGGGCGACCGGCTGAACGTGCCGCAGGCCGGGACGGTCGCGGTTCTGGAGCGGCTCGGCGAGATCGGCCTTCTGCCGGAGGCGGAGCGGCTGGTGCAGATTCACCGGACCTACATCACGGTCATCCAGGCGATGAGCGTGTGCCTGACCGATCCGTTCAAGGACGAGGGGTGGACCAACGCCTTCCGGGAGCTGCTCGCCGAACTCACGCACTATCCGGACTTCGCCCGGCTCGAGGCCGATCTCAAGGACATGGCGGAGGAAGTCGTGGCCGCGAGCGATGCCTGGTATGCACGGGCGCGCGAAGCGCGGACGTAGCTTCCAGATTCTCAGCGATTGCGCCGGTTGAGCGAAAACCCGGGTTCCACCTTTTCGTCCGGCGCTTTAGGCCGCGTGCGGCACCGCGCCGGCGCGGGGCAGGCGGAGCGGCAGGGAGATGGCGACGGTCGTGCCCACGGCCGGGCTGCTGTCGATGGCCAGCGAGCCGCCGGAGAGTTCTGCCATGGCCCGGGTGATGGCGAGGCCCAGCCCCACGCCGCCCTCGCGGGCGAAGGCCGCGTCACCGAGAACGAACGGCTCGTCGAGCATGCGCATCCGGTCCTCGGAAATGCCTATCCCGGTGTCCGAGACCTCCAGCACCACGCCATCGTCGGCCATCCAGCCCGCAAGGCGGATGCGTCCGCCCGAAGGCGTATAGCGGATGGCGTTTTCCAAGAGGTTCCCCAGCATGCGCTCGATGCACATCGGGTCGGTGTGAATGACCGCGTTCTCGGGCACCGCGATATCGAGCGTGAGCCCGGCGCGGGCCGCGGTATCGCCGAACCGGTTGCTGGCGGTGCGGATCACCTCGGCGAGATCGGTCTCCTCGCGTCGCAACGCGAACTGGCCGCCTTCGAGCTGGGCGAGATCGAGGATTTCCGAGAACGAGGCGAGGAGCTTCTCGCCCGAATTCCTGATGTCGGCGATGTAGGTGAGATAGCGCTCGTCGCCGATCTCCCCGTAGGTCTGGTGCGCGATCAGGTCGGCGAAGCCGATGATGTGGTTGAGCGGGGTGCGCACATCGTGGCTGAGATGAGCAAGGAACGAGGTCTTGGCCCGGCTCGCCGCCTCGGCCTTGAGCTTTTCCTCGCGCAGCTGCCGGGCGAGCCGCTTCTGTTCGTTCCGGACTTCCTCCAGGAGTTTGGCGGCATGCTTTTGTCCTGAGATGTCGGAGACGAGGGTGACGAACCCGCCTTCGCTGAGCGGGCGCTCGTCGATCATCACGGCCGTGCCGTCGTCGCGCACGATCTCGGAGACGCGATAGTCGTCGTCTTCGGTTACGAGGTCGCACTGGTGCCCTTCGGTCACCTGCTTCATGGTATCGACGTACGGGCTGCCCGGCCCGATTTCCGCCGGATCCAGGGCCAGCGACCGGCGGTACTGCGCGTTGCAGGCGATGAGATCGCCGTCGGCCGACCAGCGCGCCACGCCGAAAGGCAGGATGTCGAGCATTTCCGTCAGCCAGCCCTGTGCCCGCCGGCGGCCCGCCGGTCCCGGAAGCCACACGCCCGCCACGAGCAGTGTGAGCGCGATCCCCCCGGCGATGGCGCCGCGCAGCAATAGCGGCTCCAGCGCGCTCGCATGGTCGAGCGCGAGCAGCACATTGCCCAACTCGCCGGAAATCGGGGCCGAGGCGACGATCGCGCCTTCGCTCAGCGATGCGGGTGTGATCGTCTCGCCGGTTTCCGTGCTGGCGGTGGTGGCGACCGTGTGTGCGTTCGCGCCGGTCAGGTAGAGATCGATTTCCTCGGGAATCTGCCGGGTCAGGAAGCCGAGAACGGCGGGCGCGCTACTCGCCTCGCTGCCGGCCAGCTCCGCGGCGAGGTACTGCGCGGTCAGGTCCAGCCGTTCCTCGGCGGCGTTCATTTCACGCGTGTAGTCGTGGGAGATGAACAATGCGAACGCGGCGGCGAGGCCGGCGCCCAGGCCCAGAAGGCGCAGGGGCGGCAGCGGGAAGCGGGATCGTGGTACGGAAGCGCCGTCAATGGCGCTGTCGCGTGCTGCTCCGACTCCTCCTTCGGCACCGCTGACGAGAGTGTCAGCGCGCGATGCTGTCGCTTCGTCCTGCAAGACTGTCCGCCCGATTGATTTGCCTTCGCGGCAAAAATGAATCGGTTAACAGAATCTTGTCCAGTGGCATTTTTCGCCGGTTTTCCGGGAGCGGCAAATTCGTGAGTCGGCTGAATCACTTACCGCCTGTGAAAAAACATTCCAGAGCGCTCCCGGAACAAGTGGACACCACTTGTATGGTTCGGGAACGCGACCACTCAGGAACCTGGAGCTTGTGTTCCGATTCAATCGGAACGGAAACGCTAGCCTTCGATGGTCCGGTCCAGGATGTCCGAGGTGTTGCGCGAAAGGCCTCCGGCGGCCGCCATCGAGTCGAGCGCGGTCTTGGCGGCGGCCCGGCGGGCCGGCTCGAGGTTCGCCCAGCTGCGGAAGGCGGTGAGCACGCGCGCCGCGACCTGCGGGTTGCGGCCATCCACGTCCTTGCAGAACTCGGTAACGAAGCGGAAGCCGGCCCCGTCGGGACGCGTGAACTGCGCCGCGTTCTGCATGGCGAAGGTGCCCACCAGAGCCCGCAGCCGGTTGGGGTTTGTGCGCGGGAAGGCCGGATCGGCGTAGATTTCCTGCACGCGCCGCAGGCAGCCGTCCTCGGGCATCATGGCGTTGAGCGCCAGCCACTTGTCGTAGACCAGCATGTCGCTGGCGAACTCCTTGCCGAAATCGTCGAGCAGCGCGTCGGTCCCCGGCGACCAGTTGGCGACCAAGGCACCGAGGGCGGCCATGCGGTCGGTCATGTTGCGCGCCTCGCGATAGTGACGCTTCGCCAGCTCGGTCGCGGCATCGCTGCCGCCGGCGACGAGCAGGGACAGGCACTGGTTGCGCAGGGCCCGGGCACGGGTCGGCCCCGGGGCGATGGAGTCCGGCTGGCTCTCGGCCTCGAGCGCCTCGTAGTGGCCGTGCAGCTTGTCGTGCAATTCGCCGCTGATCGTCTTGAGAAGGTCGCGCCGTACCGAATGGATGACCGCAGGGTCGACGTCTTTCGCCAGCGTCTGGGCGACGTTGATCTCGCTGGGCAGCGTCAGGGCGTGGGCCTTGAAAGCCGCGTCCATCTCGGCGTTCTCCAGCGTGTCGCCCAGCGCCTGGGCCAGCTTGTCGACGGCCTCGCGGTCGGTGAACGCGCCGCCGGCCCGCGCGGCGTCGAGCATCAGGTTCATCGAGATATCCTGAAGCGCCTGCCAGCGGTTGAACGGATCGGTGTCACTGCGCGCGAGGAACAGCTTGTCGGCCTGGCTCACCTGCGTGGTCAGGCGCACGGGTGCCGAGAAGCCGCGGAACAGCGAGGGCACGGGGCGTTTCGAGACCGCGTCGAAGATCAGTTCCAGCTCGGGAGTGTCCATGACGATCATGTCGTCCCGGACCTTGCCGCCGGTGACCTTGCTCCAGCTCGCGGGCTGGCCGTTGGCGCCGATCAGGCCGAACTTGATCGGCAGGACCATGGGCGCCTTTTCCTTCTGGCCGGGGGTCGGCGCGGTGCGCTGGGCCAGGTGCAGGCGATAGGTCTGGCTTTCCTCGTCCCAGTCCTCGTCGACGATCACCTCCGGCGTTCCCGCCTGGGTGTACCACTTTCCGAACCGCTCGAGATCGCGGCCCGTCGCGTCCATGAAAACCTGCAGCCAGTCCTCGATGGTAATGGCCTGCCCGTCGTGCCGTTCGAAGTAGAGATCCATGCCCTTGCGGAACTCGTCCTCGCCCAGCAGCGTTGCGAGCATGCGCACGATCTCTGCGCCTTTTTCGTAGACGGTCGCGGTATAGAAGTTGTTGATCTCGCGATACTGGTCGGGGCGCGCCGGGTGGGCGAGAGGGCCGGCATCCTCGGGGAACTGCGCCATGCGCAGCGTGCGCACGTCCTCGATGCGCTTGACCGCGCGGGAGCGCTCGTCGGAGGTGAACTCCTGGTCCCGGAAGACGGTCAGGCCTTCCTTGAGGCAGAGCTGGAACCAG
>CAZNHG010000216.1:0-5590 GCA_964572555.1 uncultured Devosiaceae bacterium
TCGGTGGTGTGGCCGCCGAAGGGGCGCTGGTAGATGCGCCCGTCCTCGGTGCGCGAGAAGGGCATGCCGTAATGCTCGAGCTCGAGCACCGCCTTCGGCGCCTCGCGCGAGAGATACTCGATGGCGTCGTTGTCGCCCAGCCAGTCCGACCCCTTCACGGTGTCGTACATGTGCCACTGCCAGTTGTCCGGCCCCATGTTCTTGAGCGACGCCGCGATGCCGCCCTGCGCCGCGACCGTATGCGAGCGGGTGGGGAAGACCTTGGTCACACAGGCCGTGCGCAGGCCCTGCTCGGCCATCCCCAGCGTCGCGCGCAGCCCCGCGCCGCCGGCTCCCACGACCACCACATCGAACGCATGGTCGATGACTTCATAGGCCCCTGACGCCGCCATGAAACTAACCCCCGAAACTCATTTTCAGGATCGACACCACCGACAGCGCCAGGATCCCGTACGAAAAGAAACTGTTGGCCACGAGCACCAGCACCTTCAACAGCTCGTTGTGAACGTAGTCGACCACGACCTCCTGCACCCCGATGCGCATATGGATGCACACCGACACGATCAGAAGGATCGCCAGTCCCGCCACGACGGGGTTGCCGAAAAGCCCCACGATCTCGGCCCGGCTGGCACCCATGCAGGTGATCGCCAGCCACACGCCGAACAGCAGCAGCGGCACGTTGGCGAGCGCGGTGACCCGCTGGCGGATGAAATCGCCCGTACCTTCCTTGGCGGCGCCGAAATGCGAAACCCGGCGCAAAGGCGTGCGCATGTCCATGAGTCTATCCCCCTACAGCCAGACCAGGAAAATCCAGGTCAACAGCGCCAGAACGAAGCCGCCGATGGCCACGCCCCAGGCGAAGCCGAAGCGCGTCGCGCGTTCGAACCCCTTGCCCGCATCCCAGATGAAGTGCCGTATACCGCCGAGCATGTGATGGAACAGCGCCCAGGTGAAGCAGAACAGCACCAGCTGGCCGAACCACGACCCCGCGACCGCCTGGAACGTCGCGAGTGCGCCCTCGCCCCAGGCCGTGGCGATCAGGAACCAGGCGACGAGCGCCGTGCCGGCATAAAGCCCCACACCCGTGATGCGGTGCATGATCGACATCACCATGGTGGCCTGCGGCTTGTAGATGAACAGATGCGGAGAAAGCGGACGGGAGGGTTGCGCCATGCTTTGCGAGCCTCAAACATTGGCGTGCCGGACGGCACAGTCTGGAACCGTTCGAAAGTTCCGGACCACTGATAGCCCCCTCGGACGCATTCGTCAAAGCCCCGGACCGGCATAATCGCATGCCCGCGCGCGATTTTTTGCATGCGGATGCAAAACTTGCCGCGCCCGGCCGGACTCGACCGTGACGGTGATTCGTCTCTACTCTTCGCGGACCCGCCCCGTGCCCTCCGGCACGTGATTCGCCCCCAAGGAAAAGGACACAAGGTGAGCCAGCGCATCAGCATCAGGTCCGTCGAACCCCTGTCCGAGAACTGGATCCGGCTCACCCGCACGACGCTCGACTATCAGCGGCGCGACGGCAGCTGGCAGACCCTGACCCGGGAAGTGCACGACCACGGCAACGCCGCCGCCGTCCTGCCCCACGATCCCGTACGCGACACGGTTCTGCTGGTGCGCCAGTTCCGCCTGCCCGCCTGGATGAACGGGCACGCGGGCTGGTTGATCGAGGTGATTGCCGGGCTTCTGGACGGCGACGATCCCGAAACCTGCGCCCGGCGCGAGGCGGCCGAGGAAACCGGCTACGCCCTCACCAATCTGCGCCCCGCGCTCACTGCCTTCACCAGCCCCGGCGCGGTGACCGAGTTCACCCATCTGTTTCTTGCCGACTATTCGGGCGAGGGCCGCATTGCCGACGGCGGCGGGCTCGTTCACGAGGGCGAGGACATCGAGGTGCTCGAACTGGATTTCGAGGCGGCCTGCGCCATGATCGGGTCCGGCGAGATCGTCGACGCCAAGACGATCATGCTGTTGCAGTACCTGGCCCTGCAGCGTCGTTGACCAACGGGCTGTCATAGCCGAACACGCGGTTGAGCGCCTTGACGCTCACCGCCAGCGCCGCCCTTTCCTCTTCGCTCAGATCCGCGAGCAGCTCGCGCAACATGTCCGCCCGCCGGTCGCACGCCGTCACCACCGCCTCCCGGCCTTTCCCGGTCGCACTGAGCCGCACGGCCCGGCGGTCCCCCGTATCGGCCACCCGCTCCACCAGCCCGTCGCGCACGAGGCTGTCGACGATCCGCGAGGCGGTGGCCGTGCTGATGCCCTCCTTGCCCGCCAGCGCCGAAAGCGTCGTCGCCTTGAGATAGATGATCACCCCGAGCGCGGAGAGCTGCGCCGCCGAACACCCCGTCTCCCGGTCCGCCGCCTGCAGCACCCGGTCGAGCGGCAGGGGCAGCCGATGCAGCAGTTGCAGGGTTCTTTCGTCGCGCGTCACCTCGGCCATCACCGGTCCATTTATTTCGTATTGCTAACTATTAGCATTGCTATATAATAACGAGCAATGCAAACGGGAGACAGATCCCATGGAATTCCACCGCGGCCGCCTCCTCGACCATGTGCACCTGCGCGTGAGCGATCTCGCCGTCAGCCGCACCTTCTACGCGGCGGTTCTCCACGCACTGGGACGCGAAATCACCATGGAGACGGATCGCTTCTTCGTCGCCGACGAGCTGTTCGTCGACAGGGCCGACGACTACATCAGCCGCGTCCACTTCGCCTTCCAGGCGCCCGATCCCGAAACCGTCCAGCGCGTCCACGCCGCCGGTCTCGCCAGCGGCGGCACCGACAACGGCGCCCCGGGCGAACGCCCCTATCACCCCGGCTACTACGCCGCCTTCCTCCTCGACCCGGACGGCAACAATATCGAGGCGGTCTGGCACGGCCCCGCCACCCGCAGCGCCGACTCCGTCACCATCAGCCCCACACCCGATCATCCCATGAACGGCTGATCGCGTCGGCCACCGTCGGCTGCACGGGTTCCGGGATGAACCCGAATCGCGCGCGCTACTCGTAGTCCGCCAGTTTCTTGTCCGGATCGTAGGGCTGGTCGTCGACCTCCCTGGTCACCGCCTGCCCGCAGCGCATCTTCTGGCTCGCGGGATCGTAGACATAGTGCGGCGGCCCGTAGAGCACCCAGCCTTCGGTGAGCGCCTTGGTGACCTTGTGGCAAAAGCTCGAGTCGTCCTCGCCGCTGAGGAAGCGATAGATATGCATGACAGAATCCGTCGTCGGGTTTCGTTTGCACCGGGCACCTTGTAGCGCTAATCGTCGGGGTATGCATACCTTTCCATCGCACCTTCTCGACGGCTACGCCAATTTCATGAACGGGCGCTACACGCACGAGCGCGAGCGCTATCACGAGCTGGCGACAAGGGGACAATCCCCCAGCACCATGGTCATCGCATGCTGCGACAGCCGCGCCGCGCCCGAGACGATCTTCGACGCGGGGCCGGGCGAGTTGTTCGTCCTGCGCAACATCGCCAACATCGTTCCGCCCTTCGCACCGGACGGCGGCCAGCACGGCACCTCGGCCGGCATCGAGTTCGCCGTCACGGGGCTCGGCGTTCAGCACATCGTGGTGATGGGCCACGGCCGGTGCGGCGGCATCAACGCCGCCCTCAACCCCGGCGACGGCACCCCGCCCGAGGGCGATTTCATCGGCAAGTGGCTCTCGATGATCGCTCCCCTGACAGCCGAAATCGACAGGGGCGGCCGCATGACGGCGGACGAACGCCAGACCGCGATGGAATGGATGTCGGTGCGCAACTCGATCGCCAACCTGCGCGGTTTTCCCTACGTCGCCGCGCGCGAGAAGGAAGGCAGCCTGGCCCTGCACGGGGCCTGGTTCGACATCAAGCTGGGCGAGCTGTGGGTAATGAGCTCCGAAACCGGCATATTCGAGCGCGCCCGTCCCGGCACCGGATAGCCGCGGAACCGGGCGGTGGCCGGCTTGTCACCAAAACGCCCGAAAGTCTTCAAGAAATCATCCAGTCAGCATCGCGCGCACGCCAGATTCCGCAGCCATTTCCAGATGTGCGGGTCGCCGCGACAAGGCACCCGCCACCGCGCCGGTTCGCAACCCTGGCGCAGCGCTTTTGGAAGATGAAACGCGGAGCTTTCATTATGAAAAAGACACTGATTTCTCTGGCCGCCCTGACCGTTGCAGCGAGTGCGGGCACAGCCGTCGCGCAGGAAGAAGACTTCAACAAGATCGACACGGACGGCGACGGCAACCTGACCTACGAGGAAATCACCGCCGCGATGCCGGACTTCGAAAAGCAGGCGTTCGAAAGCGCCGACATCAACTCCGACGGTTTCGTCGATCAGGACGAGTTCCTCTCGATCTACGACGGCGCCGCCGAGAAGAGTTCGACAACCGGCGACGACAGCATGGAGAGCGAAGAGGACTAGATCTCCGCTTCCATAAGACCGCTCCGCCTCCTCCCTCGGAGCGGTCCACCCGGAATGCCCGGCACCGCACGCCCCCGGCGGTTGCCGGGCATTCTTGCGTTCAGGGCCGCGTTTCGAGCGGCGGGCGCTGTGGCCGTTGAACAACGCACAACGTTATTAATTTTCACCCCATCACCAAACTGCCAGAATCTTTCCCCGAAAACGCCGGGTTGCCGTCGTCACTCAGCCGGAAATCGCCGTCAGTTTCCATACTTGCCGATCGCAAAAAGGCGGTTGGCTGGCGCTTCCGGCCCAACCGGGGCGCTGCATTCCAAAAACATGTAAAGCGGAGGGCTTTATCATGAATAAGATGTTCGTCTCCCTTGTCGCCCTGACCTTCGCCGGTGCCGCCGGCTCTGCTGTCGCCCAGGACGCGGCCGCCTTTGCCGATGTCGACACCGACCAGAGCGGTGATCTCACCCTCGAAGAGGTGCAGGTCGTCATGCCGGATCTGACCCAGGAAGACTTCGACGCGGCGGACGCCGATGCCAGCGGCACGCTGTCCGAAGAGGAATACACCACCCTGTCCGCTGGCGGCGCGATGTCCGGCGGCGACGACGCCATGAGCGAAGACAGCGAGTAAGAACTCCTCCCGAGGCCGCTCCGCCGATGAGGCGGAGGGGCCACTTCGCGTGCCCGGCACAACCGCGAAACGGTTTGCCGGGCATTTTCGTATCTGACGTCTGGACGTCCTACGCGCTTATCAGCCCGCGCGCGATCAGCGTCTCCGCGATCTGGATGGTGTTGAGCGCGGCGCCCTTGCGCAGATTGTCCGACACGACCCACAGGGCGAGGCCGTTCTCGACGGTCGCGTCCTCGCGGATACGGCTGACAAAGCTGGCGTCTTCCCCTTGCGAATCGACCGGCGTGATGTAGCCGCCCGGCTCGCGCTTGTCGACGACCATCACCCCCGGCGCCTCGCGCAGCACGTCGCGGGCCTCGTCCGCCGTGATCGGGCTGGCGAATTCGAGATTGACCGCCTCGCCGTGCCCCACGAAGACCGGCACGCGCACGCAGGTCGCGCTCACCTTGATCTTGGGGTCGAGCATCTTCTTGGTCTCGGCTAGGATCTTCCACTCCTCGGTGGTGTACCCGTCCTCCATGAAGTCGCCTCCGTGCGGGATGACGTTGA
>CAZNHG010000217.1:0-5552 GCA_964572555.1 uncultured Devosiaceae bacterium
GCGATGCGGTCGTCGGGCTCGATCCCGAGCCCGGGCTGCGCGGCGGCCAGGGCCGAGGACCGCGCATCCACCTGTGCGTAGGTGAGGCGACGGTCCCCGTGGATCAGGAAGACCCGGTCCGGATCCTCCATTGCCCGCGCCGCCAGGGCGGCAGGGTGGTCTCGACGCTGGCCGTGCACAGAACCCGCGTGTTGCCGAAGGCAATCAGGCATGAGCCTTCGGCATGCGGGGCGGTGTTGCGCTCGATGGTGACGGCACGCATCTGGTCGGCTTGACGTCCGGAGGGGCGCATGACTCTCACTTTTTCGACTGGTTCGCTCTCGGTCGTCGCCTCTTAGCGTTTAGCCGGGGGCAACACAAGCACCGCAGCGTGCGGGAATGCTTGGCGCGGCACCAAAATATGCCTAAATGAAGGGGACGACCAACCGGCCGGCCACAACGGGATCATTCGAGACGGTGAACGAGAACACGCGCATTCAAAGCCAGGAATTCCTCGCAGCGCTCAACGAGCGCAGCCAGGACATCTTCCGGCGCCTGGTCGAACGCTATCTCGACACCGGCGACCCGGTGGGCTCGCGCCAGCTCTCGCGCATGCTCGACATGAGCCTGTCGCCCGCCTCGGTGCGCAACGTCATGGCCGACCTGGAGGAGCTGGGGCTCATCAAGGCGCCGCACACCTCGGCGGGACGCGCACCGACCCAGGAGGGCCTGCGCTTCTTCGTGGACGCCATGCTCGAGGTCGGCGACGTGGACGCGGGCGAACGCGAACGCATCTCCGCCCAGATCGAGGGCAGCGCGCCGGACGGGCAGGTCGAGGAGCTTCTCACCGAGGCCAGCTCCATGCTGTCGGGGCTCAGCCGCGGCGCCGGCATGGTGATCACCGGCAAGGCCGACATGGTGCTCAAGCATATCGAGTTCGTCAGGCTGGACGCCCAGACGGCCATGGCGGTCATGGTAGGCGAGGACGGGCATGTGGAAAACCGCGTGCTGCCCCTGCCGCCGGGCCTGACCGCCAGCGCGCTGACCCAGGCGACGAACTATCTCGCCCATCACGTGGTGGGCCGCACGATCTCGGAAGCCCGCCAGGTGCTCGAAACCCAGCGTGAGCGCCAGGAGGCGGAGCTGGACGAATTGACCCGCAAGCTGGTCGATGCGGGTCTTGCGACCATGTCGGACGCCGCCAGCCGGGCCGAGCCGACGCTGATCGTGCGCGGGCAGGCGAATCTGTTGAACGACGCCATGGCCTCGGACGACCTGGAGCGCGTGCGCGAGCTGATCGACGAGATCGAATCCAAGCGCGGGCTCATCGACCTGCTGGGCGATGCGGAGACGGCCGAGGGCGTGCGCATCTTCATCGGCTCGGAGAACAAGCTGTTCTCGCTGTCCGGTTCCTCGGTGGTTCTGAGCCCCTACAAGGACGCCAACGACAAGGTGGTGGGGGTGCTGGGCGTGATCGGCCCGACCCGGCTCAACTATGCCCGCATCGTGCCGGTCGTGGACTATACCGCGCACGTGATTTCGCGTCTCGTGGCGCGCAAGAGTTGAAATCGCCCGTGATCTGGCCGATATGCGGGGGCGACGAAACAGGCCCATCGATTGGAAGCAGTACGAATGAACAGCGACGAAAACGAAACCCCAGGCCCTGAAACAGAGCAGGACTCCGTTAACGCCGCAGATCCCGAAACCCCCGAGAGCGAAGAGCCGAGCGAGGCCGAGCAGCTGGCGGCGGAGAACGCCGAGCTCAAGGACCGGCTGATGCGCACCGCAGCGGAGATGGAAAACGTGCGCAAACGCGCCGAACGTGAGGTGGCCGACGCCAAGAACTACGCCATCGCCAGCTTCGCCCGCGACATGCTCACCGCCACGGACAATCTCACCCGGGCGCTCGAATCGCTGCCCGCCGAAGCGCGCGAGCAGGCGGACGATTCGCTCAAGGCGCTGATCGACGGCGTCGACATGACGGAGCGCGAGATGCAGCGCATGCTGCAAAAGAACGGCATCAAGCCGATCGACGCCGAGGGCCACAAGTTCGACCCGCACCGCCACCAGGCGATGTTCGAAGTCGAGAACCCGGACGTGCCCGAGGGCACGGTCGTGCAGGTCATGCAGGGCGGCTTCGCCATCGGCGAGCGCGTGCTGCGCCCGGCGCTGGTGGGCGTCTCGAAGGGCGGGCCCAAGCCCGCCAAGCCGCAGGCGGCCGATACCGGGACCCAAGCCGATACCGATGCCGAGGACGGTGCCGAGGCGCCGGACCCGGACGAGATCCGGATCGACAAGGAAGCCTAGATCGTCGGGCGATCTGGATTCTTAGTGGTCGCGCCGGTTAAGCGAAAAACCGGATCTCACTTTTTCGCCCGGCGCTCTAAGAACTCTTCCGGCTCAGGGCTGGACCCATTCGGCGGGCATGAGCCCGCGCACCGAATTGCCGAGGAATACCCGGGCCCCGTCGAGATCGGCGGGGAGGAGGGTGCATTCCTCGGCGCGGCCCGATTCCAGCAGTTCCGCACGCAGCGTTCCGGGCAGGAGCCCGGCCGCCAGGGGCGGCGTGAGCAGCCGCCCGCCGCGCTCGACGAACAGCGAGGTGATCGAACCCTCGGTCAACTCGCCCCGCTCGTTGCAGAACACCACCTCGTCGACGCCGTACGCGGCCACTGCCTGCTGGCGTGGCGGATCGTAGACGCCGCGGCGCGTGGTCTTGTGCGCGAGAAAGACGTTGGCCGAATCCTGAATGTGCCCGGCCAGCACGAAGCGGAACACCGGCGTCCCGGCCACGGGCGGCAGTTCGGTGGCGGTGACGCTGACCTCCCCCGATTCATCGAGCAGCAGGCGCACGCGCATGCGCCCGGCCGTGAAGTCCGCGGCTTGCCGATCGAGCCGGTTCCGGATCGCGTCCATCTCCACGGGAATGGCGAAATACCCGGCCGACGCGGCGAGCCGATTCATGTGGCGTTCGAGCCGGACGAAGCCGGTGTCCTTCTCCCAGAGCATGGTCTCGATCAGGGCCAGCGGCTCGGTGCTGTCGCGCAGGAAGCGCATCTTCAACAGGGCCTCGTCGTATTCGGCGCGCGCCTCGGAGTCCGCGACGATGCCGCCGCCGATGCCGATCGTGCCGGTATCGTCGGCTTCGATCACGGCGGTACGGATGGCGACGTTGAAGGCGAAGTCACCCCCCGGGGCGACGTGGCCGATGGCCCCGGTATAGACACCGCGCGGCGCGGCCTCGACATCGCCGATGATCTGCATGGCGCGGATCTTGGGGGCACCGGTTATCGAGCCGCAGGGGAACAGGTTCGCGACGACCTGCGCGAACCGGGTGCCCGCCTTGAGCCGGGCGCGGATGCCCGAGGTCATCTGGTGCAGGCTGCGGTAGGTCTCGATGGTGAACAGGTCGGTGACCGTCACCGAACCGGTCTCGGCGATGCGTCCGACATCGTTGCGCAGCAGATCGACGATCATCAGGTTCTCGGCCCGCGACTTCTCGTCGGTCGTGAGCGCCTCGCGCGCGGCGATGTCCTCGGCGGTGGTGCGGCCGCGCGGGGCGGTGCCCTTCATCGGCCGGGTTTCGATGCGGCTGCCGGTGCGGCGCACGAAGAGTTCGGGCGAGAGCGAGAGAATACGCTGCTCGCCGGTGTCGATCAACGCGCCGTGGGCGACCTTCTGGTTGTTCAACAACCCCGCGAACAGGCCCGCCGCATCGCCCTCGAGGGTGAACCGCGCCTTGAAGGTATAGTTGACCTGGTAGCAGTCGCCTGCAGCGATGTTGGCCATGATGGTGTCGAACCCGGCGGCATAGGCGGCGAAGTCGCGTTCCGGGGTGAGATCGTGCACGGCGGCGGCGCGGCCCGTGGCGGTCGCCTGCAAACGGGCGCGCACTTCGGCAAGGGAGAGTTCCCGCGGCGCGGAATAGAGCCCGAACCAGACGAGCGGGGTCGTGCTGCGCGCGGGACACAAGCCCCTCAGCCGCTCCTCGAAGACCAGTCCCGCCTCGTAGGCGATGAACCCGGCTGCCCAGGCGCCGGCGTTCGTGGCGGCTTCGATGCGCGCGAGGGCGGGCGCCACTTCGCCGGGGGTGTGGGCGAAGACGATCTCGTGCGGATCGGTGAACGACAGGCTCGGCCGGTCCGCATTCAGCGCGTCGACAAGCAGCACGCCGTGCTTTTCCATGCATCACGCTCGCTGGCGAGGTTGCGGGAATCTACTGCGGTTTTGTGACCCGGCGCAGCGTCAGATTCAAGCGTCCGCCCGCGCCGAACAGGCCGGGATGGCGCGCCAGCAGGTCCGAGGTGCCCGGATAGGTCCTGTCGATGCCGTGAAAGGCCAGCCGATTGTCGCCGGCGAGCTGCATGACATCCCCCGATTCGAGCATGAAGCCGTGCGTCTTGCCACGCCGCTCGGTGCCGCCGAGCCGGAAGCGCGCCGTGTCGCCGAGCGAGACCGAGACGACGGGGGCGTCGAGATCGGCCTCGTCGCGGTCCTGGTGCAACCCCATCTTCGCGGTTTCGGCGTAGTAGTTGATCAGGCACGCCTCGGGCGGGTGCGGGTAATCGCCGACCGCGTGCCACAGATCGACGAGCCGCGACGGCATGGGCGGCCAGGGGTCGCCGGTCTCGGGGTGATGGGCCTGGTAGCGATAGCCGGACTTGTCCGCCATCCACCCCAGCGTGCCGCAGTTGCTCATGAGAACGGAGAACGGCGTACCCCATCTGGGAAGCACCGGTCGGTAGAACGGCGCCTGTGCGAGCACGCCGGCGACGTCGTCGAGCAGCGCGGCCTGCTCGCCGGCATCGAGCCGGCGGCGTACGACCGACCGGGCATCGGACGAGAACAGATCGGGACCAGTCATGGCACGAGCCTATACTTGCATGCGATTCGGCGCCACCGGCGCCCGAGACGTGCGCATTTGTTGGACTTTTATGACGTTTGGCGCTTGAAGGGAACGGGGGCTGTCCCTATATACCCCCGCGAACGACCCGATGAGGGCACATTACCCATCCCAGCAGTAGGGGCCCGGTCTGAAGCTGCCGTGCGCGGGGTTTCCAACGGGCTTGCTAGAAAAGAGGTATTGAGACAAATGGGAAAAGTAATCGGTATCGACCTCGGTACGACCAATAGCTGCGTCGCCGTCATGGACGGCAAGGATCCCAAGGTTATCGAGAACGCGGAAGGCGCGCGGACGACCCCGTCCATGGTGGCGTTTTCCTCCGAAAGCGAGCGGCTGGTCGGTCAGCCGGCGAAGCGCCAGGCGGTCACCAATCCCGAAGGCACGCTTTACGCCGTGAAGCGCCTCATCGGGCGGCGCTACGAGGATCCGACCGTGGGCAAGGACAAGGATCTCGTCTCCTACAAGATCGTTCAGGCCGAGAACGGCGACGCCTGGGTCCAGGTCGACGACAAGACCATGTCGCCCAGCGAGATTTCGGCGATGATCCTCGGCAAGATGAAGGAAACCGCCGAGGCCTATCTCGGCGAGACGGTCGATCAGGCTGTCATCACGGTTCCGGCCTACTTCAACGACAGCCAGCGCCAGGCCACCAAGGACGCCGGCAAGATCG
>CAZNHG010000218.1:0-5531 GCA_964572555.1 uncultured Devosiaceae bacterium
AACCGAACAAGTGGTATCCACTTGTTCTGAAAACGCTCTGGTGGTCGCGCCGGTTAAGCGAAAAACCGGGTTCCACTTTTTCGCCCGGCGCTCTAGGCGGGACTCGGCAGCTGGGCAGCGAGCAGGTCCCTGGTCAGCGCGTGCTGCGGGTTGGCAAACAGGGCTTCGGGCGCGGCCTCCTCGACGATCCTGCCCGCCTGCATGACCATGATGCGTTCGGTGACGGCGCGCACCATTTCCAGGTCGTGGCTGATTATCAGGTAGGCGAGGGCGTACTCCGCGCGCAGCCGGGCGAGCAGGGCCAGAACGTCGCCGCGCACGGAGACGTCGAGCGCGGAAACCGGTTCGTCGAGGACGACCAGTTTCGGCCGCGTGATCAGCGCCCGGGCGATGGCAAGCCGCTGGCGCTGACCGCCGGAGAACTCGTGCGGGTAGCGGGACAGGACGTCCGCCGGCAGGCCGACGGCGGCGACCGCCTCCTCGAGGCGCCGGGTACGTTCGGCGGGGCCGAGGCCCGGCATGAGGTGCAACGGCTCGGCGACGGCATCGCCGATGCTGCGGCGCGGGTCGAAGCTGGAAAACGGGTCCTGAAAGACCAGAGAGACGTCGCGGCGCAGGGCGCGCGGCAGGCGGATGCTGTGGCCGTAGTCTCGCCCGTCGAGCGTCAGTGTGCCCGCATCGGCCCGGTCGAGACCGACGAGCATGCGCGCCAGTGTCGACTTCCCGCATCCCGAGGGGCCGACGAGTGCAACGGCTTCGCCGGCGGCGATGTCGCAGGATACGCCGTCGACGGCGACCGTCGGCTCGGGACGGGGCAGGAACGGGAGCCCGGGGGCCGGGAAGCGGCGTGTGAGGTTCCGGACCGACAGTAGCGGTGCTCGGCCGTGGTCGAGAGATGCCGGCGTCACGCTCACCGTGCTTGCCGCGACGAGGCGCCCGGTATAGGCGGCGTCGGGTGCGGTGAATATCCGCTCGGCATTGCCGGTTTCAACGAGATGCCCGCGCTGGATGACGCCGAGGCGGCTGCACAGCGAGGCCACGGCCCTGAGGTCATGGCTGATGAACAGGAGCGCCATGTTGTGGCGCGTGCAAATTTCGTCCAGCAGGCTGAGGATGCGGCGCTGGGTGACGAGATCGAGCGCCGAGGTCGGTTCGTCGCAGATGAGCAACTCCGGCTCGGATGCGAGGGCCATCGCGATCATGACGCGCTGGCGTTGTCCCCCCGACAACTCGTGCGGATAGCGCCGATTGTGGCGCGGCTCGAGCCCGACCTCCTCCAGCAGCGCATCCACGCGGTCGCGGGTTTTGCGCTTGGGAAAGTGCAGGGTCACGGCTTCGCCGATCTGGTCGCCGGCGCGCATGAGCGGGTTGAGCGCGGTCATGGGTTCCTGGAACACCATGCCGATGCGATTGCCGCGCAGCCGCGCCATTGCCGCGTCCCCATCGGGCAGGGGATTGCCGTCGAAGAGAACCGCCCCTTCCTGCCGTGCCGTGTCGGGCAGCAATCCGGCGATGGCGAGAGCGGTGAGCGACTTGCCCGAGCCGCTTTCCCCGATCAGCCCGAAGCGCTCGCCGGGGGCGACCGTGAAGCTCATATCGCTCACGGCATAGTGCTCGCCGAAGCGAATCGAGAGATCGCGCAATTCAACCAGCGGCATCGACGGTCCCCTGACGGGCCAGGCGCGGGTCGAGGGCGTCGCGCAGCCCGTCGCCGGCAAGGTTGAGGCAGATAACGATTGCGACGATGGTCAGCCCCGGCAGCAGGGCCAGAATGGGGTTGATGAGGAAGAACGACTGCGCGTCCTTGAGCATCAATCCCAGGCTGGTGTCGGGGGGCTGGGTGCCCAGCCCCACATAGCTGAGCCCCGCCTCGGCCAGGATGCCGAGAGAGAGCTGGATCGTTGCCTGCACCAGGATCAGGCTGAACACGTTCGGCAGGAGGTGCTTGACGGCGATGGCCGGTGTCGACAGCCCCGCCAGCCGGGCGGCGGCGATGAAGTCGAGCGTCATCACGCTCAGCGCCCCGCCCCGTGCGACGCGGGCGAAGACGGGGATGTTGAAGATGCCGATGGCGATCATGGCGTTGATGGCCCCCGGTCCGAACAGGGTGGTGATGATGATCGCGGTGATGAGCGCCGGGAAGGCGAACAGGAAGTCGTTGAGCCGCGACAGTCCCCAGTCCGCCGGGCCGCCATAGGCCGCTGCCGCGAGTCCGAGCGGCACGCCGATGCCCGCCCCGATGGCGACTGCGAGCACGGCGACGACGAAGCTCGTCAGCGTTCCGGACATCAGCAGCGAGAGCATGTCGCGGCCGAAGTAGTCGGTGCCCAGCCAGTGCGCGGGACCGGGCGGGGCGAAGCGGTTGGCGATGTCGATGGCCTCGACCGCGTAGGGGGTCCAGAACGCCGAGACGAGCGCAATCACCAGGAACAGGCCGCTGCCCATCAGGCCCACCCGGAGGCTGGGGTGGCGCCAGGCCTGCCGCAGGGGGGCGGGTCTGTCGGAGGCGGGTGCGGTCATGTGCGCCTGCGCGATCCGATGCGTGGATCGACCAGTCCGTAGAGGAGGTCGACCACCATCATGGTGAAGGTCACGGCCACCACCAGCACGATAAGGGCGCCGCGGACCAGCACCAAATCGCGCTCGGAAATGGCGGTGAACAGGAGGCGTCCGAGGCCGGGGAGGTAGAAGACGTTCTCCACGATGATCGTGCCGGCGATCAGGAAGGCGAATTGCAGGCCGAGGATCGTCAGGACCGGCAGAAGCGCGTTGCGGACGCCGTGGCGCCAGAGGGCCTGGTCGCGGGTCAGGCCCTTGGCGCGGGCGGTGCGGATGAAATCGGCCTGGCTGACGTCCACCAGGGCAGTGCGCATCACACGGGCGAGGATTGCGGCTTGCGGCAGGGCGAGGGCGATGCCGGGCAGGACCAGGGAGCGCATGGCGGCGAGGGGATTGTCGCTCCAAGGTGTGAAGCCGCCGGTGGGGAGCCAGCGCAGGGCGACGGCGAAGACGAGGACGAGCAGCATGCCGAACCAGAAATTCGGAATGGCGATGCCCATCTGGGCGAGCACCATCAGGGTGGTGTCGGTGGCCTTTCCGCGGCGGCGGGCGGCAAGGATACCGATGGGCAGGCCGATTGCGATGGACAGGGTCATCGCCCATGCAGCGAGTGGCAGGCTGACGGCGAGGCGGTCGGCGATGAGGGCGGCGACGGGTGTGCCTTGCGTGTAGGACTGGCCGAGGTCGCCCTGGAGAGCGCCGCCGAGCCAGGCGAGGAAGCGCCAGGGCGCAGGGGTGTCGAGGCCCATCTGTGCCCGCAAGTTCGCCACCGTCTCGGCGCTGGCGTTGACGCCGAGCATGAAGCGGGCCGGGTCGCCTGGCAGTACGTCCAGCAGGAAGAATATGATCGCGGCGGCGACCAGAAGGGTCACCGCGAACCCGGCGATGCGTTTGGCAGCGAACCACAGCATGGGCGGAGTTGGCGCGCGGGGCGCGCACCTGTCAAGCCACCCGCGCCGCGGCGCGGGTGGCCCCCGTTGGCTAGAGCGGTCGCGTTTTCGAACCGAACAAGTGGTATCCACTTGTTCTGAAAACGCTCTAGTCCGTCCAGTGCACCTGGGTGAGGTCGTTGCCCTCGACCGGCGCGTTGGGCCACATGCCTTCGAGATCGGCACTCCACACGCCCGTCTTGGCGAGCTGGAAGAGGTAGCCGTTCACCGCTTCGCGGGCGATGAAATTCTGCGCCTCGGCCAGAAGCTCGCCGCGCTCCTGTTCATCGACCGTGGCGTTGATGCGCGCCATCAGGTCCTGGAACTCTGCGTTGTCCCAATTGAAGTAGTAGCCGGGGTCCGCGTAGATGTTGATGTCGTTTGGCTCGACATGGGCGACGATGGTGAGGTCGTAGTCCTTGTTGGTGAACACGTCCTCGAGCCACTGCGCCCACTCGACGTTAACCAGCTCCAGATCGATCCCGATTTCGCGCAGTTGCGACGCAACGATCTGGCCGCCGCGCCGGGCGTAGGGCGGGGGCGGCAGCTTGAGCGTGGCCGAGAACCCGTCCGGATACCCCGCTTCATCGAGAAGCTGACGGGCGTTGTCGAGGTCGCGCGGATAGGTATCGAGGTTGTCGATGTAGTTGGGGTTGTGAGGCGGGAAGTGCGAACCGATCGGTGTGCCGTAGCCGAACATGGCGCCGTCGATAATCGCCTGCCGGTCGATGGTGTGGGCGATGGCCTGGCGCACCTCGAGCTTGTCGAAAGGCTCGACGCCGTTGTTCTGGGTCAGGATCACTTCGCCTTCGGTGGTGCCCACCAGCACGTTGAAGCGCGGGTCCTGCTCGAACACGTCGAGCGATTCCGGTGCCGGGAACAAGGGGAAGCCGTCGAGATCGCCGGCCAGCATGGCGCTGATCGCGGTGTTGGGATCGGACATGAACACGAAGGTTGCGCGCGACAGGGAAACGGGGGCGCCGGTATAGCCGTCCCACGCCTCGAGAGTGACCTGGCTGCCCTTGTCCCAGCTCGCGAATTCGAACGGACCGGTGCCGACCGGCTGGGTCTTGTTCGTCTCCGCGCTTTCGGGCGCGACGATAACCGCGTCACCCCGGCCGAGGTTGAACAGGAAGGTGCCCGTGGGGCGCTTGAGGGTGATCTCCACGGTATGCGCGTCCGGCGCGGCGATCTCCTCGATGGGCTCGAAGATGCCTTTTTGCGCATTGACGCTGTCATCGGCCATGGCGCGCTCGAAGGTGAACACGACGTCTTCGGCATCGAAGGTGGTGCCGTCGTGGAAGGTCACGTCCTGCCTGAGAGTGAAGGTGTAGGTCAGCCCGTCCCCGGAGATCGTCCAGTCGGTCGCCAACGCGGGTTTCACCGCGCCATTGGCGTCGATGCGCGTCAGGCCTTCGAAGACATTGGCATAAACGATCTCGTCGATCGCCGCCGCGGCCCCGGCCGTGGGGTCCAGGTGCGGCGGTTCGAGCACCATGCCCAGCCGGATTCCGCCATCCTGCGCCACGGCGCTGCCGGCGGTCCCCAGGGCAAGGGCCAGCGCGATGCCGATGGCCGAAAACCTGCGTGCGTGAGGGAACATGCAATCTCTCCCGTTGGTTTGGTCGCGCCCGTTATATGGATTTGTGCGGCAGAATGGGAGTCATAAATTGACGTTGCGTTAGTTCGTTGACGTAGCGTCAACGTGGAGTGGTGTGGGTGCTGGTAAGGTGGGTGGGGCATGAGCAAGTGGTGAGCGCGAATGGGGCGGGGTGACAGCTGTGGTGTGGGGCGGCGCCTCGGCCACCTGCCATTCGGGCACAGCCTTCTTGCCCCAAATCACTCCGCTGGAGCGATTTGCCCTTGCGGGACGGCGCGAAGCCCCCGTGCTTCGACGGATGAGAGATTGGGGCAAGGGGGTGAGATGGGTTCGCCTAGAGGGTTTGCGATGCATTGGCTTCCCCTCTGTGGTCATCCTGCCTCCGCTTTCGCGGGGGCATCCACCGCATCAGTTCAAAGCCCGAGGGTGACGTCGGTGTGCGG
>CAZNHG010000219.1:0-5496 GCA_964572555.1 uncultured Devosiaceae bacterium
GAAAGATGATGCGCTCGACCAGCTTGTCGGCGTGGTGCATCTCCTCGATCGACTCAGCCCGTTCCTTTCTCGCCAGTTTGGTGTAGCCCCAGTCCTCCAGGAGCCGATAGTGAACCCAGTACTGGTTGACGGCCCCCAGTTCGAGAAACAGAGCTTCGTTCAGTCGCTCGATGACCTTGTCGTCCCCGCGCATTGCGTTTCCTCTCCACTTTCGTCTTGATGCCGGTCATCCGGTCTCTCAGACTTACGACATTTTGCTCCGGTGTTTCCAGAGTTTGATGGTAAGTCTCTACAACACGGATGATCGTGTCGACGATGTTGGGGAGGCATCCGCAACATTTGCCGCGCTTTTCAAGGGCGCGGAACACCATGGCGGGAACGATGAGACGCCAGGGGTCCTCGTCGAGCATGTCCCGGATGACCTGCTCGACCTCGTCCTGGCTGATCACGTTACAATGACACAGAAGCATTTCGTTCGCTTGATCCTGGTGCCGGGGCCGGCGGACGGCGCCGGGGCCGCCCGCCGGTCGATTTCTACTGGAACACCGCGTCCGGGCTGTCGAGGCTGTCGGACCCCTCGATGCTGATCTGGCCCAGCTCCAGCGACGCCACGATGCGTTCGATGGTGGTGGTCTGGTCGATCAGCCCGTCGATCGCCGCCTGGACGGTGGCGTTGCCTTCGTCGTTGGCCTCGCCGATCATCTGGTCGTAGGCTTCGACATTCTCGGCGCGATCGACGAGATCCTGCATGCGGTCCATGGTCACACCCAGCTTCCCGCGCATCTCCTGATCGAGGCTCTCGTCCACGCCCGCTACATAGGCAGACAGGGACGCACCTTCAACGACCGAGCCGTCGACCCGCTCATAGGTGCCCAGATAGACGTTCTGGATACCCTTGGCGTCGTAGTAGTGCGACTTGTCGGTGTTGTCGGAGAAGCAGTCGTGCTCTTCCTCCGGATCGTGGAGCAGCAGTCCCAGCTTCATGCGCTCGCCGGCGAGCTCGCCATAGGACAGCGAGCCCATGCCGGTGAGAATGGTCATGATACCCGCCTCGGGATCGCCCTCGACAAGGCCCTGGCGCGCCGCGCCGCCCTCGGCCCAGTTGGCGACCATTTCCTCAAGATCGGTGATCAGCAGGTCCGTCGCCGCGGAAAGGTATGCGCGCCGGCGCTCGCAATTGCCGTGCGTGCACTCTTCGAGGCTGTAGTCGCTCGCCGGACGGGTGCCGGCGCCCGCATCGGTGCCGTTCAGGTCCTGCCCCCACAAAAGGAACTCGATGGCGTGATAACCCGAGGCGACATTCGCCTCGTTGCCGCCCGCCTCGTGCAGGCTGGACTCGATGACCGCCGGGGTGATCTCGGAGACGTCCACCGTCTCGCCGTTGACCGTCAGCTCTTCGTCGGCGATGACATTGGCGGTGTAGAGTTCGTTGGTGTCGCTCTCGGTGCCGTAGGAGGCATCGACGTAGTCGATCATGCCCTCGTCGAGCGGCCAGGCGTTCACGCGGCCCTCCCAGTCATCGACGACGGCATTGCCGAAGCGATAGGCCTCGGTCTGCTGGTAGGGAACGCGCGCCTTGCGCCACACGACCCGCGCCGCCTCGAGATTGTCCTCGGTCGGCTCGGCGAGAAACGCGTCGATCGCCGTCTCGAGTTCCTGCGCGGTGGTCAGGGAATCCTGGTAGCCCGCATGGGCGATATCGGCGTAGGTGGTCAGCACGTCGCGCGCCGCGACATCCTGGGCAAGGGCAGGGGCAGCCGAGAAAACGGCCGCGCCGAGCGAAACGGCGCAAAGCCCGCGGCGCCAGCTCGTGTTGATCATGTAGTCCTCCTTCTCAAAGGCTCGGCAAGTCCTTCGGCCCGTTGGAAGGAGAAACACCCAGTGACAGCCCGCTCTCGCGGCTGCGGCCCAGCCCTTGAAAGGCCGACCCTGCTGGCACGTGTCGCCTCGATCAACGGGGGTCAAGACCCCGCCATCAAATTACGGAAGCCAGTGCTAACGGCGGCATGGAGCGGAATCAAGTTATTTTTCAATAACTTAGAAGAGTTCTAAACTGGAGCCGAATTTGTGCAGCCAAATCAACGCCCGCCGGTTTTCGCCGATCGGCCGGCGCGGGCGCCTCAACCCCGGCGACCGCCTGGAATCCGCGCCGCCCGTGCGCGCTGAGCATCGTCAGGATGCGGTTCGGCGCCGCCTTGGATTCACAGGCCGTTCTCGTCCCGCACCGCCTGCGTCCGGCGCAGCCGGTGCCACCCCCGGCGCACGGCCTCGGCGGCGACCCGGAACGGCTTGACGGCCAGGCGAATGTCCGGATCTGCGACGAGATGATCGATGGCGTTGAGGGAATTGGCACTGACCAGTCCCGTGCGGTAATGCATCGGCACGTCGATCATGCCGTCGACCTTGAGACGATAGAGCGCCACGGGGAAGTCGATTCCCGCCGCGACCGCCAGCCCCACCGGGCCCCAGAACCGCACGTTCACCTCCAGGAGAACCCACTCGCGCGTCCAGATATCGCGGCGGAACTCGAACATGGCGACACCGTCGAACTCGGTCGCGGCGGCCAT
The DNA here is from genome assembly GCA_964572555.1 of uncultured Devosiaceae bacterium. Classification (GTDB taxonomy): domain Bacteria; phylum Pseudomonadota; class Alphaproteobacteria; order Rhizobiales; family Devosiaceae; genus CAZNHG01. The sequence continues at coordinate 2,568 of CAZNHG010000219.1, forward strand.
GCGCCGGCAGGCGCCCAGCATGTCCGCATCGAGCGGCTCACTGACCCGGATGGCGTTCGCCCCGCCGCCCGTTTTCTCGCGCAGGCGCCGGTGCTGGAAGGCCTGCAGAACCCGCCCCCTGCGCGCGATCACCGATATCCCCACGCCCTTGGCCACCGAGGGAAAGCCCGCCTCCGCGAGACAGGCCTGCCGGTCACCGATCCCGGCGAGAATCCCGTCCGCCTCCGCGGCCGTATCCGCGCGCCTGACGGACCCGCGCTCCAAGAGATTGGCCAGGGTGTAGGAGCTGCGTGCTTTGATGAACACAGGCGCGCCGAGTTCCGCGATCAGCCCCGCACCCGTATCGGCGGCGGTGAGCACCCTGCCGTCCGCCACCGGCACGGCACACTGCGCGGCGACCTCGCGGGTCCTGAGCCTGTCGAACAGGCACGCCATCGCCTTGGGTCCCGGCGCGGCGATGCGGCCCGGCGGAAACCGGTCCCGGTTCGCCCACAGCGGCAGGAGCGAGCGCTCGCAACACGGAATGATCAGGTCGTAGTCATGCGCCTCCATCAGCGCCGAAACCGCGGCAATCCACCCCTCGGTATCGGACTGGAGGCGCGGCAGGCGATGGGTCTTCGCGATGTAGCGCGACAGAAGGGATATCGCATGCCAGCTAAATGGCGCTGCGTGCACGGCAAGGCCCTCCCGCCCGAGCGAGCGGGCAAGGGTGAGAAAGGACTGCGTATCGTCGCCGACGACGAGAACGCGCCGCGTCGGTTCACGCCGCGGCACGTGCTCCGTATCCATAACGGAATCGCCGGGTTCCAATCCGGTATCGGGCATGGCCACACCTGACCTCCTGATACCGGTTTACGCCCTGCCCTGTTTACCAATGCTTAAGCACCATACACAGCGTCGTGAACACGCCCGGATGTTCACGGGCTTTCTCAGCTCGCCCCCGGGTTCGCCGTGGTCGGCAGGCGCTCGAAGAACTCGGCATATTCCGGTCCGCGCGTCGCCGCCAGAATGTCACCGAGGCAGGCGATGGGCCGTTCCGACCAGTCCGCGCGCAGATCGATCGCGGGATAGGCCTCGCTGGTATAGACCTTGAGCGCGGCGGACGTCGTCCCCCGGCGGTCGCCACCCGCCGCCTCGCCCGCGGTCATGGCCGCGAGCAGCCGCTCCTCGAAGGGCAGCCCGGTATCCTCGGCATAGGCGGCGATCATCGCCTCGAGCACCGGCGCGCCGAAGAGCAGATTGCCGGCAACCCCCACGCCCTTTTCGAGGATGCTGCCGCACCAGGCGCTGATTTCGTCACCCGTCCACGCGGCGGTGTGCCCGGTTCGGTCGATGACCAGGCATTGCCGCCGCGCGCGCCCGGCATCGGCACCGGTCATCACCGAGACGACCTCCTCGGCCCCCTGCCCGCTGGCGAGGAGGTCGAGCCCGTTGAACCCGTAATAGGGATTCGTGGTGTAGCCTTGCGTGGCCACGGCGCCCGCTCCGGCCCGGGCGTAGGGAACCAGCGAGCCGACGGCGGGGCCACCGGTCGCAGTGGCGATGCCGAAAGCGCCGGTGTGCGAATCCCTGGCAACGATCGAAAAGGTCATGATCTTCCCTCAATGCCCCGCCGCGCCGGGGATGTCAATTTATCATCATAAATCTATTGCGTCGGCTATTTATGCTGATAAATTTAGGTTGATCGGTCGCCGTAGCCGGTCTTGACCTTCCGGGCGGCCGGTCGCCGTTATGCCGCCAAGGAGGTAGTCATGCACATATTCAAACGGGGACTTGCCGCCCTCGCCCTAGCCGCCGCGGCGGCTGTCGGGCTCAGCGGACAGGTCGCTGCTCAAACACCGCCGAACGTTCTCGTCGTCGGCCAGATCGCCGAGCCGCAGTCGCTCGATCCCCAACACGTCTCCGCGGTCAACGATTTCCGCATCCTGATGAACGTCTATGACGGGCTGGTCCGCTACAAGTCCGGCACGCTGGAAGTCGAGCCCGCCCTCGCCGAGAGCTGGGACATTTCGGACGACGGGCTGGAATACACCTTCCACCTGCGCGAGGGCGTGACGTTCCACGACGGATCGCCGCTGGACGCCGAAGCCGTCGTCTTCAACTTCGAGCGGATGATCGACGAGGACCACGAATACCACACCGGGACATTCCCGCTCGCCTTCTACTTCTCCGCCGTCGAGTCGGTGGAGGCGGTCGACGACCTGACCGTCAAGTTCACGCTCAACGAGCCGTTCGCGCCGTTCCTGTCGAACCTGGCCTACCCCGCCGGCCTCATCATCTCCGAGGAGGCGGTCAAGCAGTGGGGCGAGGATTTCGACCGGCACCCCTCGGGCACCGGCGCCTTCAAGTTTGCCGAATGGGAGTCCAACACCCGCGTGGTCGTCGAACGCAACGAGGACTACTGGGACGGTGCGCCGCCGCTCGAGGCGGTCGTCTACCGCCCGATCACCGACGCCAACACCCGCGTCGCCGAGATGCTCTCGGGCGGGATCGACGTCATGGTCGAGGTGCCGCCGGACAACGTCGCCACCTTCAGGGACGATGCGGCCTACCAGGTCTACGAACAGGCCGGCCCGCATCTGTGGTTTCTCATTCTCAACGTGAAAGAGGAGCCGTTCAACGACAAGAAGGTCCGCCAGGCCGTCAACTACGCGGTCGACAAGCAGGCCCTCGTCGACAACGTGCTCCAGGGGACCGCGACCGTGGCCGCCGGCCCGACGCCCCCCGCCTTCAACTGGGCCTACAACGAGGAGCTCGAGCCCTATCCCCATGATCCGGAGAAGGCCAGGGCGCTCATCGAGGAGGCCGGGGCCGAGGGTGCCGAGCTGACCTTCTACGTCACCCAGGGCGGATCGGGCATGCTCGATCCGGTTGCCATGGGCACCGCCATCCAGGCCGACCTCGAGGCGGTCGGGTTCGAGGTCAACAT
>CAZNHG010000220.1:0-3217 GCA_964572555.1 uncultured Devosiaceae bacterium
GCGACTCGGCCAGCGCGAACGCTTCCTCGTTCGTCTCGACGAAATAGGGGCCGTTCACCACCGCGATTTCGGGCACGTAGTTCCCCAACCGCGCCGCGTCGGTGTTCTGCCCGATATTGGCGCCTTGGCGGATCTGTTCGATGATATCTTCCTCCACCCCGAGCTGCGAGCTGGGATAGACTTCCATCGTCAATCCGCCGTCGGTGCGCTCCTCGACCGCTTCGGCCCATGCCAGAAAGCCTTCATGGAAGGGCTCGGAGGGGCCGAGCACGTGATTGAACCTCAGGGTGTAGGTTTCGTCCTGGGCGATGGCGCCCACCGTGCCCACAGAAACAAGGGCGGTGGCCGCAAGCCATATCGGCAGCTGCCGTGTCAGTCGTTTCATCATTGGTCTCCCTTTTTCAACCGTGTTGGTTGCCTCCTCGCGGGTGCCGGGCAAGGGGCGGCACCATCCCCGAAAGCGCCGTGTGGCCGGCGTCATCTCGGCCCGTTCGTCTCGAAGGGCAGGGCGACGCCATAGGTCTTCGACAGCGTGACGAAGGCCGTCTCCGTCGCCGGATCGATCGGCACTCCCTTGTCCCGGCGCTCCTTGGCCACCGCCCATTCCCGGTCTCCGGGAGCAAGCACGGTGGCGCCCGCGCGGGCCGGTGACCCGCGCAGGGCATCGAGGTAGCGGCGCATGCCGCTCTCGAAAGTCGTGGTGTCGACCGCCGCATCGGGCCTGAGCGCGGCCACGAACGCCCCCATTTCCCGTGGCGTCGACTTGTCTGCCCCGTCCATGGGCAGGATGTCGGTGCTGATCTTCATGCCGCTCAGGACCGAGCACAGGATCTCGACGAGCCCGGCCAGCCCCGCGCCCTTGAATCCGAAGGCCCCGCCCAGCGGCACCAGCATGTCCGTGGCCCCGGGGTCCAGCGTGTCGCCGCCGCCGGTGTCCGATGCCGTGTTTTCCGGCAGGGTCAGCCCCAGGCTCTTGTAGAGCTGTACCCGGTTGTAGGGGATCGCGCTTGTCGCCATGTCCAGAAGCCACGGCTCGTCGTCACCTAAGGGAACGGCCATGGCGATGGGGTTCGTGCCGTGAAAGCGCTGCGCGCCGTCATGCAGGCGCACGAAACTGTCCGAATTGCAGAAGGCCAGGCCGATGAACCCGGCCCGCGCCGCCGCGTAGGCATAGGCTCCGGCGGGCCCGAAATGCGACGTATTCTGGATCGAGACCGCGGCGATCCCCGTCTCGCGGGCCATCTCCACGGCATGCTCCATACCGCGATAGCCGCCCAGCGCCCCGTGCCCGTGGTCGTTGTCCAGCCGCCCGAAAGCCCCGAAGGTGCGGGTGAACGCCGGCTCGGGGACCTTGTTCACCCGGCCGCCCTCGAGAACCGAGACATAGTGATCGAGAAGCCTGACACCGTGGCTGTCGACGCCCAGCCGTGAGCCGTGCAGCATCGCGCGGGTCGCCGCGTCCGCGCTGGCGTCGTTGGCCCCTGCGGCCGCCAGAATCCCGCGGCAGAACGCGTCGAGCGTCTCTAGCCCGATCCGACGCGCCTCCGGTTCGCGGATGTCGGAGGGCGCGGTGCTCATAGCGTTTGGCCCCCGTCGGCAACCAGCACGGAACCGGTCGTGAACCCGGCTTCGTCGCTCGCCAGGTAGAGCGCGGCCGCGGCCATCTCCTCGATCGTGCCCAGCCGCTCCATCGGCTGACGCCCGATAAAGGCGCGCCGCGTGGCGTCGGGATCGTCGGTTGCCGCGATCCGCTCGTTGAGCGAAGGCGAGTCCGTCGTCCCCGGACACAGCACGTTGCAGCGGATGCCCTTGTCGATGAAGTCCCGCGCGACGGCCTTGGAAAGCCCGATCACCGCCGCCTTGCCGGCGCCGTATACGGCGCGCCCCGGCACACCGGTGACCGAAGATGCGACCGATGCGACATTGACGATGGAACCGGCGCCCCGCTCCAGCATCCCGGGAAGGGCGGCCCGCATTGTGCGATAGCAGGCGGTGGCGTTCTGGTCGACGCTGCGCGCCCAGTCGTCCTCGCTGGCATCGAGGATGGTGCCGTTGTGCACCCAGCCCGCGCAGTTGACGAGAATGTCGAGCGGCCCTGCTTCGCCGACCACCCGTGCAACGGCTCCGGAATCCGTCACGTCGAGCGCCACCGGCGCAATTGCATCGCTCTTTTCCGGCAGGTCCGCCATCTTGTCCGCGGTCCGGCTGGTTGCCGTGACCCTTGCACCCTCGGCGGCAAAAGCGAGCGCGATCGCCCGCCCGATACCCTGGCCGGCACCGGTAATCAGCGCGTGTTTTCCCGCAAGACGCCCCGTCATTCCTGATCGATCCTCCCTCGACGCCAGGGACTGGCTTGAGCCGGTTCAATTTGTCTTGTGTGTACACTAGACATAAATTGGCGGTACTGACAAGAGGTCGTGGTGCGGAAAAGGGATGGGGAGGAGCCGGATGTCGCCAAGATTGCGAGCACGCGACTCGGCCGCTATCCTCCCGGGCTATGTTGGAACGACTGAGCCACGCTCGATTTCCGGGCGTGCACCAATGGAATTGACGGACGCGGGCGAAAAGGCGGGTGGAACGACACCGCGGCTCTATCAGCAGGTCTATGCTATCGTCGCCGACCAGATTCGCCACGGCCAGTTGCCAACGGGAACCCGCCTCCGGGAATCGCATTTGGCCCACCAGTTCGGGATCTCGCGCGCGCCGGCACGCCAGGCCCTGGCGGAGCTCGCACGGGCCGGGCTGATCGCCAAGTCCCGGGGCCAAGGCTATCAGGTCTCATACGACGGCAAGGCGGCCCCGGCCCCTGTCGAGGCTCCCAATCTTTCCGATGCCGTAGCTATCAGCGCCAGCTCGAGCTGGGAGCGCATCTACACTGAGGTCGAAAGCGAGATCGTCGGGCGCATCTCGTTCGGCAGCTGGCGGGTCAACGAGGCCTCGCTCGCCCGTCATTACGGTGTCAGCCGCACGGTCGCCCGCGACGTCATCGGGCGTCTGCAGCAGCGCGGCATCGTGCGCAAGGACGACCGTGGCCGCTGGTATGCGCCGGCCCTGACGCCCGGGCACATCGCCGAACTCTACGAGCTGCGCTGGCTCCTCGAACCGGCGGCCCTCGTCAAGGCTGCGCCGAACCTGCCCGGCGACTTCCTGGCGAGGATGCGGGCCGATCTCGAAACGGCGCTGGCCGGCACCGAGCCGGTCGGCGGCGAGACCCTCG
>CAZNHG010000220.1:3227-5490 GCA_964572555.1 uncultured Devosiaceae bacterium
GGGGCGTCGGTCAACACCAGCCCCTGCTGCGCAGACCACCTCGAGGACCAGATGCACGTCCAGCTTCTGTCCTATTGCCGCAACGAGACCATGATGCAGGCCATAGCGCTGCACCAGTCCCTGATCATCGCCCACCACTTCCTCTACCGCTGGACCCCGCGCCTGTTCGCCTCCGAACCCTTCCTGCCCGAACACCTTGGCATCGTCGAACTGCTCGAAAAGGGCAGGTCGGATGAAGCGGCCAAGGCCCTCGAAACCCACCTCCGCGACTCCCGCGAACGCGCCATCGCCCGCGTTGACGTCATCAACCGCGACTTCAACGTGGAAGAAATGCCATACCTGTCGCGGTTGTGAGACCGTGCCCCCAAGGATCACGTCCGGCGCGCGCAGAGTGAGCCTTGTCTCCTGCTCCTATAGAAAGTCTTCCCGCTCGGGCGTGAACACGTCGATCAGCGTGCCCTGCTCCAGCGCGGTACAGCCGTGCTCGACATCGGCCGGTACCATGTAGCTGTCGCCGGCCTTGAGCACTGCCGTTTCCTCCCCGATTGTCAACTCGAACGAACCGGAGGCGACATAGCTGGTCTGGATGTGCGGGTGGCTGTGCATGGCGCCGACGGCGCCGTTCTCGAAGGCGATTTCCACCATCATCAGCTTGTCGTGATGCCCCAGCAGCCGCCGCCTGATGCCGGGGCCGACCTCGGTCCAGTCGCCGTTTGTGGGGTGAACGAACACGTTGCTCTGCTCCATGTCTCGAAATCCTTTCTAGCGGGCCATCCAGCCGCCATCGACGGGGATGACAGTACCGGTGACGTAGCGCGCTGCCGGGGCGCACAGGAAGACGGCGGTTTCGCCGATGTCGGAAGCCTCGCCCCAGCGTCCGGCCGGAATGCGCCCCAGGATTTCGGCGCTGCGCTGCGGGTCGCTGCGCAGGGCTTCGGTATTGTTGGTCGCGATGTACCCGGGAGCGATGGCATTCACGTTGATGCCCTTTCCGGCCCACTCGTTGGACAGGACCTTGGTCAGCCCGGCAATGCCGTGCTTGGTCGCCGCATAGGACGACACGCGAATACCGCCCTGGAACGACAGGAGCGAGGCGATGTTGACGATCCGGCCCGGCCGCTCGGCGCCGAGTACCTTGCGGCCGAAGGCGCGCGCGATCTCGAAGGGTGCGGTGAGGTTCACCTCGAGCACGTCGTCCCAGTCTTCGTCCGAAAAGTCGACGGCGTCGGACCGCCGGATCACGCCGGCATTGTTGATCACGGCATCGAGCGGGCCGAAGTCGCCCCACACCCGGTCGACGAGTTGCGCACTCTGTTCGCGCTCGCCGAAGTCGCAGCTCACACCGTGAAATGTCCCATCGGCTGCCGCGACCTTCTCCGCCGTCTCGTCCATCGACGAGCGGCCCGCGCCCACGACCTCGGCGCCCGCGCGCGCCAGCGCCAGCGCGATTCCCTGTCCGATCCCGGTGTTCGCGCCGGTCACCAGAATTCTGTTGGCCTTGAGACTGAAAGCCGCCAGATCCGTCATCGCATTACCTCGATATCGACCATGTCCATGTCCGTGAAATCCGCGTTATCACCCGCCATCGCCCAGATGAAGGTGTAATCGCTCGTGCCCGCGCCCGAATGGATCGACCAGTTGGGCGACAGGATGGCCTGCTCGTTGCCCACGACCATGTGCCGGGTTTCCTCCGGCTCGCCCATGAGATGAAACACGCGGTCCTTTTCCCCCAGTCCGAAATACAGATACGCCTCCGAGCGGCGTTCGTGCGTGTGGCAGGGCATGGTGTTCCACACCGAGCCCGGCGCAATCCGCGTCATACCCACGACCAGCTGGCACGTCTCGATCCCCTCGGCATGCACGAACTGGAACAACGAGCGCTGGTTGCACGTCTCGGGCGCGCCCATGTCCACGCGCCGCGCCGCGTCGAGCCCCACCTTGGCCGTGGGGCAGGCACGGTGCGCCGGCGCACTGAGAATATAGAATTTCGCCGGATCGCCACCGTCGGCGCTTTCAAAGCTCACCTCCCCGGTGCCCATCCCGGCATAGACCATGTCACGGTGTTCGAGCGTGTGGTCGGTGCCCTCGATCCGCACCGTGCCCGTCGCGCCTATGTTGAACACCGCCATCTCCCGCCGGTCGAGAAACCGCTCGGTTCCGGTCGGCCTGATTGCCTCGAGGGCGAGCGGGCCGTTCACCGGCATGGCGCCACCCACGATCATGCGGTCGTGGTGCGCATAGGTGAGGTTGATCGTGTCGGCGG
>CAZNHG010000221.1:0-3648 GCA_964572555.1 uncultured Devosiaceae bacterium
GACACAGTACGCCGACGATCGCCAGGGGTCCCAGGATTTCTCCCGCAAATACGACGGCACCCAACGTCACGAGAATAGGGGCCGATCCTCGCGCCATCGGATAGACCTGACCCAGATCGCCGTAGTTATAGGCGACAGGCAGAAAGAAGTGGTAGCCCGTGTGTAGAAGGATCGTCGTCGCCAGAAGCGGCCAGCTTTCAGGGGCCGGGCTTTCGACAAACAGCAGGAATGGCAGGGAAATGAGGCTGCCCGCCAATGTCACGAACGCCATGACGGAAACGCGATCACCGCTGATCTTGATGAGCGTGTTCCATCCCGCATGAAGGGCGGCTGCCAACAGAACAATTGCGGTAATCTCAATACTCATTGAGTCGATCCGGACACCAGTCCTTGAACTCCATCTTGTCAGCTCCCGGAATTGCCGTACACAGAACTTTGGCAAGAAATCATCTATCGGGGGCCAACGGCAATCTTTCCGTCGAGTCAGCGCTTATCCCCCTCACAGGAAGGGCCGCGGCGGGTCGAACAACGTCGTTCGGGGCTGCCGCCTGGCAGCCCACTGATCATGCCGCGCCGGACGCACGCTGACTCCCTAACCTTGCCACTCAGCAATACCTCGATCTGTCGATGTCTGGGCTGTTCCACCCCTGCATGCTCGGCGTGCGGGCGATGAGGAAATCGAGCGCCCGATGAACGGCGGCGTTTCAGTGTTCCTCAGCTACCTCGCCACCGGCGCGGTGCGACAGCCTTGACGGCCGCAAGGCCTTTGGCTGCTTTCCTCGCCCTCACCTTTTCTACTCCGGCTTGACCAGCACCGTGCGCAGCACGCTCTCGATCGCGTGCTGCCTGAGCGAAGCCTGCCCTTCCCCGGTTTCCAGCCTGTTTCCGAAGATAACGGTGAACGTTGCACGGTTGGACACGTTGAAAAAGCTCAACGCACTGATGTGCCAGTGGAGTTCGAGCGGATCGACATCGGGCCGGAACACCCCCTTTTCCTGACCGCGCGCGCAAAGCTCTTCCAGCTTCTCGATGGCAGAGATGTTGAGGTTCCGGATCGTCTCGGAGTCGCGCAGATATTCGGCGTTGTGCACGTTCTCGTTCATCACCAGCCGGATGAAGTCCGGATTGTTGCGGTGATGGTCGAAGGTGAACTCCACGAGCCGGCGGAGTGCGGCGACCGGATCGAGATCGGAAAGCTCGAGCTCGTCCTCCTCGTGGCGCATATCGGCGTAGGCGGCCTCCAGCGCTCGCCTGTAAAGTCCGATCTTGTCCTCGAAATAGTAATAGATCATGCGCTTGGACACGCTCGTGCGTGCCGCGATCTCGTTGATCCGCGCGCCCGATAGCCCGTTCTTGGCGAACTCCGAGATGGCGACACGCAGGATGTCTGCCTTCACGGCCTCGGGGGCCTGTTTCCATGTGGTTTTCTGCCTGTTCGCCTGAGCGCCCGCCACCGGCCGTCCCCTCCATTTCAGCGTACCCGCAGCCTAGACAAATTAACCGGGCGTTACAATTGCCTTGACACAATTAACCAGACGTTACATTTTGAGTGCGGCAACGGGAGGAGACGATGGAGCCAATGCCTCCACAGCCATGGGAGGACGAAACGCCGGACACGACCCTGGTCGGGCTGATCGGCCGAGGAATCGGCCCATCGCGCACGCCGGTGATGCACGAGGCGGAAGCTGCGCGGCTCGGGCATCGGCTCATCTACCGGCTGATGGACGTCGACGAGATGCCCGGCACTCCCGGCATCGGCGAGTTGGTCCGGGCGGCCGAGATTTCGCGCTTCGCGGGGCTGAACATCACTTATCCCTACAAGATCGACGTCATCGGCGAGCTCGATTCGCTTTCCGACAGTGCGCAGGCGGTTGGCGCTGTGAACACGGTGGTCTTCCGGGACGGCAAGCGCTTTGGACACAACACGGATCTTTGGGGTTTTGCCGAGAGCTTCCGCCGCTGCATGGCGGATGCGCCGCGCAGCCGCGTTCTGCTGATCGGTGCCGGCGGTGCGGGGGGTGCGGTCGCGCACGCTCTCGCCGATTGCGGTGTGCGGACCCTCGTTGTCGCGGACACAGCCCCCGAACGCGCGGAAGATCTCTCCGAACGGCTCAGGCGAAATAGGCCAGGCATCACCGTCGAGACGGTCACCGACAAAGAAGCCGTCGCGGGCAGCTTTGACGGTGTGGTCAATGCCACGCCCATGGGCATGGCCAAGTTACCGGGGTCGCCGTTCCCGACCGACAGGCTGCACCAAGGCATGTGGGTCGCGGATATCGTCTACTTCCCGCTTGAGACTGAATTTCTGCAGGCCGCCCGTGCCGCGGGCTGCCGCACCATGTCCGGCGCAACCATGGCTGTGTTTCAGGCCGTGCGCGCCTTTGAACTTTTCACCGGATTGCGGCCCGACTTCGACGAGATGCGGGCCGCCTTCGACTCACGGGGCGAGGTGTGACGCCCGCTCCGTGACCGGCGCAAACCGCTAGTGAACGCAAAAAGGGAGGAAACCAATGCGTTATTCACTGTTCAAACCACTGGCCGCCGCGACAATGGCGGTGGGGCTGCTGGCGACTGCTGCCTCGGCCCAGACGATCCGGTTCGCACACGTCGATCCGGCCGACTGGACCAGTTCCAAGAAGGGTGCTGCGGCACAGATCTTCAAGAACATCGTCGAGGGCGAGACCGATCTCACCGTCGAGTTGTTCCCTGCCGGCGCACTGGGCGACGAGAGCGAACTCGTCCAGCAGGCGCAGAATGGGACGACCCAGCTCGTCATGGTTTCAGGCGCGATGTCGCAGGTCTGCCCCGCAGCCTCGGTTCTCGACATTCCCTACACCTTCTCCTCGGCCCCCGTGGCCTGGGAGGTTCTGGATGGCGAATTCGGTAACGCCCTGGCCGAGCACTGTCTCGAGCAGACAGGCCTGCGCACGCTCGCCTATGGCGAGACGGGCTTCAGGAACTTCACCAACGATGTCCGTCCGATCCATACGCCCGAGGACATGGAAGGTCTCAAGTTCCGCGTGCAGCCCATTCCGCTTTATGTCGAGATGGTTGAGGCCCTTGGCGGCGAGCCCACGCCGATCGCCTGGACGGAGCTACCGAACGCCCTTTCAACCGGCGTCGTCGACGGCCAGGAGAACCCGGTCGGGGTGATCTACAACAACGACCTGCACGAGCTGCAGCAGTACATGATCCTCGACGGGCACGTTTATGCGGCCGACTTCCTTCTGATCAACGACGAATTCTTCCAGTCGCTCAGCGACGCGCAGAAGTCGGTCGTGCAGAAAGCCGCCACCGTGGCCGGCAACATGGGACGGTCCATTCAGCAGTTCAACACGGCTCAGGGCGTGACCAACGTCACCGAGGAAGGCATGGAAGTCTATTCGCCGACCAACGAGGAGCTGGCCATGTTCCGCGAACAGGCCCAGCCCGCCGTCGTCGAATGGCTGTCCGGTGAGCTCGGCGAGCAGTCCGGCTGGATCGACCAGCTTCAGGACGCCGTGGCCGCGGCTGAAGGCTCCGAGTAAGCGCGAGGCGGCAGGCGGCCCCGTGCCGCCTGCCGTCCCTTTCGGGAACAGACCACATGTCCACCATCCATGCCATAGTCCGGCGTGTCTTCGCCTTCGGGGCCGGCGCCTCGCTCGCCGC
>CAZNHG010000221.1:3748-5489 GCA_964572555.1 uncultured Devosiaceae bacterium
TGCCTGCTCGCCTGGTCGGGTGTGGTGTTCGTCATGCGTGGTGGAGATGTGGTCTCATCCGGGCTGATCGCCTCGGGCCGTCTTCTGGTCGATGTGACGGGTCTGGAATGGCTCGTCTGGGTCGGCCGGATGGGCAGCTGGCAGGCGGCAATGAGCGTGGGCGGCATCCTGCTCACCATCTCTGCCGTGGTGCGCCTCGGCAATCGGCTCACCGGTGAGGAGGTGCGGTAATGGTTTTCGCCGTTCTCATCGCCGGGCTGGTTCTGGGCCTGCCCATCGCCTTCGCCATCATGGGAGCGCTCAGCTTCTTCATGTTGACCGGCGAATTCCCCTATCACATCCGCATCGTGGCGACCGAGATGTTCGGGGGTCTGAATTCCTTCCCGCTACTTGCCATTCCGTTGTTCGTTCTCGCGGGCGAGTTGATGAACGAAAGCGGCATAACCGTGCGCATCATCGCCTTCGCCAACGTCATCGTGGGACGGCTGCGTGCCGGCCTGGCGCTGGTGAACATCTGGGCCTCGGTGATCTTCGCGGGCCTTTCCGGCTCGGCTGTCGCCGACACATCCGCGCTGGGGCGCGTCTTCATCCCAGAGATGGAAAAGAACGGCTACAAGCGCGAATACGGCGCAGCCCTGACCGCCGCGTCCTCGGTAATCGGGCCGATCATTCCGCCCTCGATCCCCGTGATTATCTACGCGCTGATCGTCAACGGCGTCTCTGTCCCCGCCCTTTTCCTTGCCGGCGTCGTGCCCGGCATCCTGCTCGCCATCTTCCTGTCGGTCTATGTGATGGTGAGCTATCGCAAGCCGGCGACGGCACCGCACTTCGAACCCGACGGAGAAAAGGAAGGCCCGGTCACGATTCTCCTCGGCGGCATCCTGCCGCTGTTCATGCCGGTCTTCGTGGTGGGCTCGATCCTTCTCGGCATCGTCACGCCCACCGAGGCCGCCGCGTTCGCGGTCGCATATGCGCTGATCCTGGGGATGGGCATCTACCGCGAGATCGATTTCTCGTCCTTGCCGCGCATTTTCGTCGACGCCATGCGCGACAGCGCGGTGATCCTGATCATCATCTCGACGGTGGCCGCCGCCAACTGGCTGATGACCTACAACCGCGTGCCCAACATGCTCACCGACTGGGTGCTGGGCAATGTCGACAGCCAGGTGACGTTCCTGCTCGCCGCGATCGTATTGTTCCTGTTCGTGGGGCTGTTCCTCGAGGGGATCGCGGCGATGCTGGTGCTTGTGCCGATCATGCACCCCATCGCCGTCGAACTGGGCGTCGATCCGGTGCATTTCGGCATTCTCGTCATATTCAACCTGATGATCGGGCTCATCACCCCACCGCGGGGGCTGTGCCTGTTCGTTGCCGAGGGTATCGCCAATGTCGGCATGGCGCGCATCATACGCGCCATCCTGCCCTTCTTCATCGTCGAGGTGCTGGTGCTGTTGATTCTCACCTTCGTGCCCGAAACGGTTATCGGGCTGCCGCGCCTGTTGGGATACTGAGATGAAAACAGCCATTGCGACCGTATCGATCAGCGGGGATTTGCCGGAGAAGCTGGCGGCGATTGCGGCGGCGGGGTTTGACGGCATCGAGATCTTCGAGAACGACTTTCTCGCCTCCGAGCAGGATCCCGGGGATGTCGCGAAACTGGTGCGCGATCACGGGCTGGAGATCTCGCTGTTCCAGCCCTTCCGCGACTTCGAGGGCATGCCCGAGCCCCAGCGCGCCCGCG
>CAZNHG010000222.1:0-5481 GCA_964572555.1 uncultured Devosiaceae bacterium
TCACGCTGCCCGCGAACGGCGTGCCCGCCTTGTCGGCATTGCGGATCATGTTGGCGTGCTCGGCCTGCACGTCCGGATCGGCCCTGAGCCAGTAATTGGAATAATGCCGGTCCTGGTAGGTGGTGATTTCCGCCTCCGGCCAGCCCTCGAGCTTCTCGGCGAGCGTCTGCCGCGCCTCCGCGACGCGCTCGCTCTGGGAAAGCTGGGAATGCCCGCCGGACAGCAGCGGTTCGGTGGCGTAGTAGAGCGCGCGCAGCAGCGACCCCTTCCAGCCGCTCCATACACCCGGACCCACCGCGCGGATATCGCAGGCGGTCAGGATCATCAAGAGCGCCAGGCGCGCCGGGCTCTGCACCACGTCGGCGAAGTTCTGCGCCGTCTCGGGATCCTGGATGTCGCGGCTCTGGGCCACCTCGCTCATCAACAGGTGATACTGCACCAGCCAGGTCACCGTTTCCGTCTCGGCGGCGGTCAGCCCCAGCCGCTTGCAGAAACGCCGCGCGATGCGGGCCCCGGCGATGGAATGGTCCTCGTCGCGTCCCTTGGCGATGTCGTGCAGGAACAGCGCCACGTACAACAGCCGCGTGTCGTTGAGCTTGGGCAGCAGCTCGTGGGTGAGCGGCAGCTCGTCGCGCAGCCCGCCATTGGCGATCTTGGCCATGACGCCGACGGCGCGGATGAGATGCTCGTCCACCGTGTAGTGGTGGTACATGTTGAACTGCATCAGGGCGACGATCTTGCCGAATTCGGGCACGAACTTGCCCAGAACCCCGCTCTCGTTCATGCGCCTAAGGATGCGCTCGACCGATTCGGGCGAGGTCAGGATGTCGAGGAAATAGGCATTGGCCTTCCTATCGGCGCGCAGATCCTTGCCGATCAGGCGCAGCGAGCGCGTGATGTCGCGCAAGGCGTCGGGATGGAACAGGAGATCCTCGCGCCCCGCCAGCCAGAAGATCCTGATCAGGTTCACCGGGTCCTTCTCGAATACGTCCGGCCCGGCGATGGTGATCCGGCCCTGCTCGATGAGAAAGTCGGTTTCCCCGCGGATCTTCTTGCGCCGCCCGCCGCGCAGACCCTCGAGCACGCGCCCCACGATCGCGGGCGACTTGGCGTGGGCGAACTCGAGCGAGGTGCAGAAGATGCGCGTGAGGTCCCCGACGTCCTTGGCGACGAGAAAATAGCGCTTCATGAAGCGCTCCGCCGCGATCATGCCCCGCCGGTTGGCGTAGCCGAGCCGGTCGGCGAGCTCGTGCTGCACCTCGAAGGTGAGCTTTTCGTCGGCCCGGCCGGTGAGGAAATGCAGGTTGCACCGCACCGCCCAAAGGAAATCCTCGGACTTCTCGAACAGGCGGAATTCGGCACGGCTGAGCACGCCCTTGTCCACCAGTTCCCGGCTCGATTTCACCCTGAAATAGTACTTGCCGATCCAGAACAGCGTATTGAGATCGCGCAGGCCCCCCTTGCCGTCCTTGACGTTGGGCTCGACCACGTAGCGGGTATTGCCCATCGCGGCATGGCGCTCGTCGCGCTCGGCCATCTTGGCGGCGATGAACTCCGGCCCGGTATTGATCATGATGTCGTCTTCGAACCGCTGCCACAGCTCGTTGAACAGGGTCTTGTCGCCGGTGAGAAAGCGCGCCTCGAGGGTGGCGGTGCGCACGGTCATGTCCGAGCGCGCCATCTTCAGGCAGTCGCTCAGCGTGCGCACGGCGTGGCCGACCTTCTGGCGCAGGTCCCACAGGATATAGAGCATGAACTCGATGATCTGCTCGTCGCGCGGTGTCTGCCGGGCCGGCAGGATGAACAGCAGATCGATATCCGAGCCCGGCGCCAGCGTGGCGCGGCCATAGCCGCCCACGGCCGCGACCGCGAGTTGCCCCTTGGCTTTCCTGCCCGCCTTGCCGGACGTATTCGCCGGATAGACGTGGCGCGAGGCGAACATGAAGGTGGCGCGGATGATCTCGTCCTGCGCCTTGCAGATGTTCTGCGCGCAGCGTGTGCCCTTGCCCGTGGCCAGAAGATCGTCTTCGGCCAGTTTGCGCGCCGTCTCGAGCGTTTCCTTGATATGGCGGAAGAACGTGGTGCGCGCCGCGTTGGAATCGGGGGCCGCATCGCCGATTTCGGTCAGGGCGTCCGAGACGATCCGGCTGGCGGCGGGAACCGAGAAGCGGGTCCTCCGGCTAGGTGACGGGGCTGTGGTCGCGAGCGTTGTCATCACGCGCTTTCTTGAGTTGGTAGATCAGCTCGATCGCCTGGCGCGGGGTCAGCTCGTCCGGCCTGAGGTGATCGATCATGTCGAGAACGGGATCGGGGCGCTCGGGCACCGGTTCCGGGCGATGCGTGAACAGCGGCAGATCGTCGAGCACGGCGCCGCCCGTTCCCTGAGGTTGCTGTTCGAGCAGGGTAAGCACTTCGCGCGCCCGTGCAAGAACTGGTTCCGGCAGGCCAGCGAGGCGCGCCACCTGAACCCCGTAGGAACGGTCGGCGGCGCCGGCGGTCACCTCGTGCAAGAACACCACCTCGCCCTTCCATTCGCGCACCTTCATGGTGTGGTTGGAGACGCGGTCGAGCTTTTGCGCCAGCGCCGTCAGCTCGTGGAAATGCGTGGCGAACAGGGCCCGGCAGGCATTGGTGTGATGCAGCGCCTCGGCGGTGGCCCAGGCGATGGAGAGCCCGTCGAACGTGGCCGTGCCGCGCCCGATCTCGTCGAGAATGACCAGCGAGCGCTTGGTGGCGCGATTGAGAATGGCTGCGGTCTCGACCATCTCGACCATGAAGGTTGAGCGGCCGTGCGCAATGTCGTCCGAGGCGCCGACGCGCGAGAAAACGCGGTCGACAATGCCGATCTGCGCGGACGTGGCGGGCACATAGGCGCCCATCTGCGCCATGATGGCGATAAGCGCGTTCTGGCGCAGAAATGTCGACTTGCCGCCCATGTTGGGACCGGTGACCAGCCACAGGCATCCCCCGTTCGCATCGGGCCCGCTCAGGTCGCAATCGTTGACGATGAAACTCTCGCCGGTGGCCGCCAGCGTTTGCTCGACCACCGGATGCCGCCCGCCGGTGATGGCGAAATCGAGCCCGTCCCCGATTTCGGGGCGGCAATAGCCGCGTTCGGCGGCGAGACTGGCGAGCGCCACTGCCAGGTCCGCCTCGGCCAGCGCCTCGGCAGCCGCCCTAAGGGTGTCGGTGACCGCGAGAACGGCGTCGCGCAGACGCGCGAAGATCTCCCGCTCGATCTCGAGTGCGGCGTCCTGCGCCCGCGCGATCCGCCCTTCGAGATCGGCCAGCTCGGCGGTGGTGAACCGCATGGCGTTCGCCATGGTCTGGCGGTGGATGAAGGTCTCGGTGTGCGGGGATGCCTGAAGCTTGGGACCGTGCGCGGCGGGAACCTCGACGAAATAGCCCAGCACGTTGTTGTGCTTGATCTTGAGCGCCTTGATACCGGTCTCCCCGGCGAGCCGGGCCTGGAGTTCCGCGATCACCCCGCGGCTCTCCGTGCCCAGCGCCCGCTCCTTGTCGAGTGCGGCGTCATACCCCTCGCGCACGAACCCGCCGTCGCGGGCGAGATTAGGGGGTTCCTCGACGATGGCCGCGGCCAGCTCCCCGGCGAGATCGCCCGGGGCGGCCGCGAGCGTGGAGGCGATCCGTGTCCAGCCCTCCGGCATAGCGTCGCGGTTTTGCAGCAGCTGTGCCAGCTCGCGCGCGCCGGAAATCGCCCCGCCAATGCTCCTGAGATCGCGCGGCCCGCCGCGGTCGAGCGCCAGCCGCGTCAGGGCACGGGTGATGTCGGGCACGGCGCGCAGCGCCTGGCGCAGGCGCGAGGTGAAAAGCGAATCCTCAACCGCCTCCGTCACCATGTCGAGCCGCGCATTGATCGCCGCGGCATCGGCGAGGGGGGCGGCCAGCCTCCGCGCGAGAAGGCGCGAGCCGGCGGAGGTCACCGTCTGGTCGATGGCATGGCGCAGCGCGCCCTTCGCCTCGCCGCGATTGGTAACAAGCAACTCGAGCGAGGTGCGGGTCGCCGCATCGATCGCCATGAGCCCGCCGGTCTCGATCTTCGGCGGCGACAGCGCGACACCGGCCCCTTTCTGGGTTTCCGCGGCATAGCCCACCAGCGCCCCGAGTGCCGCGCGCGCTGCACGGGTGAGCGCGGTGGGGTCGGTGTCGGTGAAGGTTGCGCGCAGGCGCTCGGCCGCTTTCTCGGAATCGAACTCGCTCGCCTCGAGAAGCGTCAGGTGCGCGTCGAACCCCGGCGGGAAAACCGGCGTGTCGGCGAGCTGGGCATGCACGGTTTCGGCCATGATCAACTCGGCCGGATCGATCCGTCCCAGCGCGTCGGCGATGTCGGCGGCGGCCATGTCGGCCACCCAGGTCTCCCCTGTGGAGATATCGGCCCAAGCGAGGGCGAAGTCTTTCTCGCCGTGCCGGATCATGGCGAGCGCAGCCAGGAAATTGTTGGATTTGGCGGGAAGAAGGTCGTCCTCGGTCAGCGTACCGGGTGTGACCAGCCGCACCACGTCGCGCTTGACCACGGCCTTCGAGCCGCGCTTTTTCGCCGCGGCCGGGTCCTCGGTCTGCTCGCAGATGGCGACGCGATGGCCCAGGCCGATGAGTTTTTTCAGGTAGTCCTGGGCGGAATGCACCGGCACTCCGCACATCGGGATGTCGTCGCCGAGGTGCTTGCCGCGCTTGGTCAGGACGATCCCCAGCGCCTGGGCGGCCGTTTCCGCGTCGTCGAAGAACAGCTCGTAGAAATCGCCCATCCGGTAGAACAGCAGGAACCCCGGATTGATCGCCTTGATCTCGAAATACTGCGCCATCATCGGCGTCATCGCCGCAGCCGCGGGATCGGCCGCCGGTTCGGACGGGGTCGGGTCGGGATCGTAGGGCGCTTGGTCCATCAACCGGGCAAACGGGCTCGCATGCGTGTCACGTTGCGCGGGAGATTAGGGCAGTTGGCCCCCAAATCCAACTGCCCCGTTCCCGATGTGAGTGGGATTTTCCCCCGGGATCGTGGCGCTACGGCCGGATCGGCTCGTAGGTGAAGTACGAAAAGTCCGCCGGCAGGATCGTGCCGTTGAGGTCCTGTGCGCACACCCCGACGAAGGCGCCGGTGAACGAGCCGTGTTCGGCGTGTCCGCCGCACTCGTCCGACAACAGCGACGCATCGAGAACCGGCCCGAACGGCTTGAGCTCGCTCTCGCCCTCGAGGGCATAGAAAAACTGCAGTTTCGAATTGGCGATCTCGAGCGCCAGGCGCAGCTTGCCCGTTGGCGGAATCTGCAGCGGTTCGCCCTTGAAGCTGAGATCGCCGTTGGGAAAGCTCGCCTCGGAGCTCACGATCATCAGTTCGCGCTGGCCGTCGGCGTCCGCGGTGACCGCGAGGTAGTGGAAATTGTAGCGCGAATAATAGGCGGTCAGCCCCGCCATGTGGCGCTCGTCCGCCGGCGCGAAGTCCAGCTCGGTTTCGGCGCGGTA
>CAZNHG010000223.1:0-1349 GCA_964572555.1 uncultured Devosiaceae bacterium
TGCCGGTCAGCTGTTCGTAGTGGATCAGGAAGTTGTCACCGTAGGTGTAATCGGGCAGCTCGTTGATCGGCATCGGCCGCGCTGGATTGCGGAAATAGTTGGCGAGGAAGGCGCGCAGCCACGTGTTGCCCGACTTGGGGTAGGAGGCGAGCCAGATGATTCCCGACATGGCCTCTAGTCTAGCACGATCATCCGCCCGATCCGAGCGAGGTGCGAAAAAAGGGGCGGGGGGCCAAAGCCCCCCGCATCGTCCCGTGGGTGTAGAGGAGAACCGTCTGGTCTAGAAGGCGAGCTGCATGCCGACGATGCCGCTGATGCCGCTTTGATCGTCGTCTTCATCGAGGTCGTATTCCGCCCACAGCACGCTGCCGTCGATCGCGATGCCAGGCCCGAGCGCGTAGGTGACCGAACCCACGGCCGCATCCAGGTCGTCGTCGCCTGTGAGGGCCACGACGTCCTCGGTCTCGCCGTGGAAGTACGAGGCGCTCACGCCCCAGGGCCCGATCTCGTAGATCGCGGTGGCGTTCCAGGACCACCCCTCGGTGGTTTGAAGCGGGGCGACCCCGACGACGCGGCCCTCCATTTCCCTGGCGTACGCGGCATGGAAGCTCAGACCGCCGAAGCCGATCGTACCGCCAGCCATTATCTGCTCGACGTCGTCGCCACCGACGGCTTCAATGGCGTCGCCCGCCTGAGCCAAGCCATAGCCGCCACTGATGCCGAGGTTGAACCCGCCGAAGTCGCCGACCCAGTTGGCGCCGACCGCGGCGCCGTTGTAGTAGTTGAAGCCGTCCTTATCGACGATGCCATTGGTCGGATTGCCGGCAAAGCTCGAGTTCGGGACGTAGGTCGCGCCGAACTGGAAGCCCGCGACGCGCGGCGTGAAGTAAGTGATCGCGAACTCGTCGTTCTGGATGTCGACGTTCGTGCTCACCGACGGGCTGCGGAAACCGGCGCGGAAGCCAGGCGGGGGCGGCACGAAGTCGGTCACCCAGCCGGAGTTGATGGGCACGCCGACACCGGTCGTGGTACCGAGCCCCATGCGGTAGTGCGCGCTGTTCTCGCCGCCGAACACGAACTGGCCGAACGCCCCCTCGACCCACATGTAGGCTTCGTCGATCTGATCGCTGTTCGTCGGGACTTCGAGCTGAGCCTGCGCCCCCACTTCGAGGCCGTTCTCCAGCACCGTCTTGCCGTCGAAGAACACCTCGCCTTCGAAGTGCGTGGCGACGTCGTTGAAGTCCCGGGTCTCAAACGGCGCATCGGCCTCGTCGATGTCACTGACACCGATGAAGCTGTTCAGGTAGCCGCCGAGACTGAGCTGGATCCTGTCTTCCTGCGCGCTGGCG
>CAZNHG010000223.1:1359-5460 GCA_964572555.1 uncultured Devosiaceae bacterium
CGAAGAACATAAAGGCTTCGTCGATCGTGTCCGCGACCGACTGGATCTCGAGCTGGACCTGCGCGCCGACCTCGAGGCCGTTCTCCAGCACCGTCTTGCCGTCGAAGAAAATCTCGCCTTCGAAGTGGTTGGCGATGTCGTTGAAGTCCCGGGTCTCGTCATCGGCTTCATCCATGTCGGTGAAGCCCATGTAGCTGTTCAGGTAGCCGCCGAGGCTGAGCTGGATCCTGTCTTCCTGCGCGCTGGCGCTCGTGCTGCCGCCGACCACGAGGCCGACACCGGCCAGCGCACTCGTGCCGTAAAGCAGCGACTTCGAAAGGGAAGGCCGTACCTTCCGCTCCCGACCTGGGTTCGTAACCTCCGAACTTTGCATCATTGGCCTCCAGTTGGCGAAACGCTCTCGACCGTTGAACTTTGGTGTTCCACTGTCACGACCTTACCCATCGTCACGCACAGCCGTGCCGACAACAGGGCAGCTCCCCTCCGCCGATTAACCATTCCAATTCCGGTCGGACGTGTCACCATGGAATGCGCCTCGTGTAGCGAGAAAGCCCCCTTGCTGTGTCGCAACTGCAACAGCGATTGTGTTGGGCAAGGTGCCGCGGCAGGTAGATCTCAATTTGCGCGTGGCGCGAAAGCCATAGGTACATCACAACGCTCCGGTGAACGAAGCGGACGGGCAGCAGGCAGGAGCAAGGGCCGATGCGACCGGGCCGCGGTCCGGGGTACGGTTCGGTTCCATGCCGCGCCTCGCGTGGTCGCGGCAGTCGCCGCCTCGGCTTGCCGGCAGGGCGGGTGTTCGCCGCCCGCGGGATCATGCGGCGTCCAGGGACACCCTTTTCGGCGCCGCGCTGGCGCTTAAGTCTGGTTCGAGAGCAAGGCCGTTGTGGAGGAGCAGGAGATGGTCGAGCGGGTTCACAAGTCCGATGCCGAATGGCGCCAGCAGCTCACCCCGGAGCAGTATCGCGTCACCCGGCAAAAAGGCACCGAGCGGGCGTTCACCGGCGCCTATCATGCGACCAAGGAGCCCGGCATCTACCAGTGCATCTGCTGCGGCCGACCCTTGTTCGATTCGGACACCAAGTTCGATTCCGGGACCGGCTGGCCGAGCTTCTGGGCGCCGATCAGCGAGGATGCGGTCGCCGAGGAGACGGATCGCGGCTTCTTCATGGTGCGCACCGAAGTCCTGTGCGCGCGCTGCGACGCCCACCTCGGGCACGTCTTTCCCGACGGACCGAAGCCGACCGGGCAGCGCTACTGCATGAACTCGGCTTCGCTCGAGCTGGTGCCCAAGCAGGAGAGCGATCCGGTGGCCGCGGAGAGCCTGGGAGCCGAAGGCGAACCGGCATGAGCCGGCTGACCCTGGTCATCGGCAACAAGAACTACTCGTCCTGGTCGCTGCGTGCCTGGCTGGCCCTGCGCCAGAACGGGGTCGCCTTCGACGAGGAGTTGGTGCGGCTGTCCGAACCGGGCTCGCGTGAGGCCCTCCTGGCGCATTCGCCGGCCGGCAAGGTCCCGGTGCTCAAGCACGGCGAGCGGGTGGTCTGGGATTCGCTCGCCATCCTCGAGTATCTGGCCGAGCTCCTGCCCGAGGCCCGGCTGTGGCCCGAGGACGGCGACGCCCGGACGCTGGCGCGCTGCATCGCCGCCGAGATGCACTCCGGCTTCGGCGCGCTGCGCGCGCACATGCCGATGAACCTGCGCAAGTCGCTGCCCGGCCGGGGCCGCGCGCCGGGCGTGGCCGACGACATCGCCCGCATCACCGCGATCTGGCGCGAGTGCCGGGCGCGCTACGGTGGTGGCGGTCCGTTCCTGTTCGGTCGCTTTTCCGCCGCCGATGCGATGTATGCGCCGGTGGCGACGCGCTTTCGCACCTACGCCGTGGAGATCGATCCGGTGAGTGGAGCCTACGTCGAGGCGATCCACCGCCTGCCCGCGTTCGCCGCGTGGCACGCCGCCGCGCTCGAGGAGCCGTGGGTGATCGAGGAGGACGAGGTCGACGACGGCGACCCCGGTGCCTGAACGGCGTTGGTCGGCGGACCGCCGCGAGCCATCGGGAGCGGCAGGACGCCGGCTCTATCCCGAACCGATGGAACAGGTGATCGGACGCCGGTTCGCACCCTCCCGTGAACGAGCGCCGGCGCAGGTCACCCGCCTCCCTGCGACTCACTCCCAGCGACTCGCCCCGGCTCGTCCGGGGCGCTTTTTTTGCGGCGGACGGCCGGCTCTGAGGTTGTTCAGCCCGGCAGAACTGTACTATATAGCGCGCTGCCCGCCATCGTGGGTTGCGCGGCGACTTGAACCGCTGCAGTCTGTTTATACCAACCTTGCTGGTAATCCTGGAAGACGTGATCAGACGCCGATGCGGAGCCGTGGCGGCGGTCCGTTTCGATCCGACAGGAACCAAGACACCAAGAAGTCCGGCACGGGTGAGACCGCGAGCCCCAGCTTCAGGATGACACGGATGGTCGAGAGTGCATGGCGGCGGCAGGGGCCGGCGCTGCGGATCGGCATGATCGGCTGCGGCGAGATCGCCTACAGCATGACCGCCCGGGCGCTCAAGGCGGCAAGCAACGCCCGCCTGATGCTGGTCATGGACGTGGACCCCGAGCTCGCTGCATCGATGGGACAGACCTACGGCGTCCCCCACACCACGGACCTCCAGGAAGTTCTGCAGAATCCGCAGCTCGATGCGGTTTTGATCTCGACGCCGCACGACCAGCACGAGCCGATCACGATCGCGGCGGCGGCCGCAGGCAAGCACGTGATGTGTGAAAAGCCGATCGCGTGCACCGTCGAGCAGGCGGACCGCATGATCCTGGCCTGCGAGGCCGCCGGGGTGGAACTCGGGATCAACATGGTTGCGCGCTACGAGGCGGTCACCCGGGCGGCGCGCGACCTGGTCGCCTCGGGGGCGATCGGCAGGATCACCGGGCTCAACGCGCACTTCACGGTCCGTAAGCCCGACGCGTACTGGGACGGCGGATTTACCGGACGATCGCTGTCGCCATGGCGCCGCTATTGGACCTCCTCGGGCGGCGGCGTCCTGATGATCAACATCGTCCACGAACTCGATCGCTTGTGCACCATCTCCGGCCTCGACGTGGTCAGCGCGAGCGCCGAGATCGCGACGCTGGCAACCAACGTCGAAGTCGAGGACACGGCTTCGGTGACCTACCGCTTCAACAACGGCGCGCTCGGCTCGATCACCGCCAGCTCTTTCGCGCCGGGCAATCGCAGCTTCGGCCTCCAGGTCATCGGCTCCGAAGGCCAGATCACCTTCGGCGCGTTTGCGGGCAGCCTGTTTCGCGAGACGATCAAGCGCAAAGGGCGGTCCTACATGCTCCGGCGGATCCTGCCGGCGCCGCTGCTTGCCCGCCTCAACCGAGGAAGCATGCAGGTCTACACCGTCAATGACGTGCCGGGGCTGAAGCGTGATCGGTGGACAAAGGTCAGCGTGCCGGTGGCCGCGGACGCGCGCAGGCTGTGCATCGAAGCCTTCGCGGATGCGGTCCTGGCGGGACGGCGGTGCGACATTGGCGGCGTGGAGGGCCGGCGGATCCTGGAGGCGGTCGTCGCCGCCTATGAGTCCGCACGCACCGGCACCCGGTGGGTGATTGAAGACCACCAGCCGCCCGTCTGTCCTTTTGCCCAAGCAGCAGCACCGCTTGACCTGGACGGACGAGCGCGCCTTCCTTAGGGAGGTTCCCCGACCACCTCGGCGCGCAGCTCGGCCGAGGGAGACGGCGAAGATGCGTCTTTACGACTATTGGCGGAGCTCCGCGGCGTACCGGGTGCGCATCGCCCTCAATCTGAAGGGGCTCGCGTACGAGTCGGTGTCGATCAACCTGCGTGCCGGCGCGCAGCGATCGCCCGAGTTCCTGGGGCGCAATCCGAACGGACTGGTGCCGTGCCTCGAAGACGGCGAGGTCGTCCTCGACCAGTCGCTCGCCATCCTGGAATATCTGGAGGAGCGCCATCCCGTGCCGCCGCTCCTGCCGGAGGAGCCGGCGGCGCGCGCCGCGGCGCGTTCGCTAGCGCTCGCCATCGCCTGCGAGATCCACCCGCTGAACAATCTCCGGGTGCTGCAGTACCTCGAGC
>CAZNHG010000224.1:0-5445 GCA_964572555.1 uncultured Devosiaceae bacterium
AATACGCGACCACTCAAGAACCTGGAGCTTCCGTTCTGATTCAATCAGAACGGAAGCTCTAATCGCCTCGGGCCAGATGAGCCAGGACCCGGTCCGCCGGGTCCTGGCGCCCGATCTCCTCTTCTCCCTGCTCCATCACCTCTCTAAGCCGCGCAAAGGTATTGCGCTGCTGTTGGCGGGCAGGCTCGTTTTCGAGCAGTTCAAGCACCGCATCGCCCAACCGTTCGGCCATTTCGCCGTCCGGGGCGATTTCCGGCACCACACGTTCCTTCAGGATCACGTTCGGCAGGGCAACCAGAGGCCTTCCGGCCTTCTCATAGTGTTGCATCAGCCGCTTGTCGGGCACGTAGGTCCCAACCATGGGAACCCCGGCAAGCGCCAGCTCGAGCGTAATCGTACCCGCCGTCACAATCGCGACCTGCGTGGCGGCCAGCGCCTCCTCGCGCCGCGCCGCATCGGCGGTCACCTCCACCGGGACAGGCCAAGTCGCCACCTCGTCCCGCAACTCCGTTTCGAGCGCCCCGAGGGTCGGCATGATGAACCCCCGGACATGTGGATGGTCGCTCAACCGGTCCGCCAGAGAACGCATCAACGGCATGTGGCGGCGGATTTCACCGCTCCGGCTGCCGGGAAACAGCGCCACCAATCCAGCGTCTGCCGCGGCGGCCGGCGGCGCAGCGATGCGCCTCAATGCCGGGTGTCCGACATAGCTCGTCCGCGGCCCGCCAAGCGCGGCCATCGCCGCGGGCTCGAAGGGCAGAACGGCCAGCACCTCGTCGTAGAGACCCCTGAGCTTGGGCGCACGCTCCGGTTTCCAGGCCCACACGCTCGGCGCCACGTAGAGCAGGATCGGCTTGTCGTACCCCTTCTTGCGCAGCCGCCGGGCCAGGAGTTCGGAAAACACCTGCGCATCGATGAGAACCACCAGATCGGGCTGCATCCGCAGGATAGCGTTCGCGGTCTGGCGCAGGCGCCATAAGAGCCGCGGCAGGCTCTTGATGACATCGGCAAACCCCATGACGGAAAGGTCGCTCATGGGGTAGAGCGAGGCCAGTCCCGCCTCGCCCATATACGGCCCGCCGACGCCGGATGCGGCAAAGCCCTGGCGCGTTGCCAGGCGCTGCATCAGGTCGGCGCCGATCCGGTCACCGGATGGCTCGCCGGCAAGTAGAAAGATGTGCGGCGTTTCAGCCATCGGGGGTTCCCGCATAGACCGTCACGCTGCACGCCTGCGCGCGCGCAATGAGCTGAGCACGGTCGACCACGATGCTCTTGTCCGCCTCCACGAAGATCGCGGCGATGCCGGAAGCGTACGCCGCGTCCACCGTGTCCGGCCCAATGGCCGGCAAGTCGACGAACATGGGCTGGTTGGGCTTCTTCGCCTTGGCGAGAACGAGCGTGGCCGCGCCGTCGCCGATCAGTCCCCTGGACCGGAAGTCGCCGACCCGGCGGATCAGGGCATCCGTGCCCGCGATATCTTCCGTCGCCACGACACGCCGCCCCGAGCAGACCACGGCCTGCCCAAGATCGAGTTCGCCTGCCGAAATGGCGGTCGCGAGGGCGAATCGGCCGTCGGCCAGCACGCCACGGGCCGGCTTCGGTCCCGCCACGAGCCCCTCTTCCGCTAGCAGGTCGGGAACGATTTCGTGCGCCCCGAGGAGTTTGGCACCGGTCGCGAACTCAAGGGCTCCGCCCAGCTTCGACAGCCCCGTATCGCCCGATGAACTCCGCTTCTTTCGGCCGCCGACCGCCAACTTGACAAACCCCTCGCGACTCCTGTCCGACAGGTCCACACCACCTGCCATACAGATGTGCGTCGCCTTGAAGCCGCGGATGCCCATGACGATATCGAGCGGCTTGCCCGTCTCGATCCGCCGGACGTCGGCGCCTTCCAGTTCCGGACGGTCGATGAAGCTGAGATACTGCACGGCCCAACCCGCACCGCGCGCCGCCTCGTAGACCATCACCGGCAACGCACCGCGGCCCGCGATGATCGAAAGGCGGCCGGGCTCAGTAGTCGCTCTGGCCATTGCGGGGCATGCAGATGGCGCGTTCGGACGAGGTGGAGAGAAAATCCACGACGTCCTGAACCAGGGAATGGCCGTTGAACAGTTGCGCGGCGTCGTCCACGCGTTCCTTCAGTGTCCCCTCCGAAGAGAAGATCATGCGATAGGCCGCACGCAGAGTGTGAATGTCCTCGCGGTCGAACTTGCGGCGCTTGAGGCCCACGAGGTTGAGCCCCGCAAGCTTGGCGCGGTTGCCGACTGCCATGCCGAAGGGGATGACGTCGCCATCAACCATGCTGTGCGCACCTATGAAGGCATGCGACCCAATGCGCACGAACTGGTGCACGGCAACCATGCCGCCAACCGTCACGAAGTCACCGATCACGCAATGTCCGGCAAGACCGCAGAAATTGGCGACGATCACGTTGTTGCCGACGTGACAGTCGTGCGCGACATGCGTGCTCGCCATCAGTAGGCAGTTGTCGCCCACGCTTGTCAGCATACCCCCGCCGCGGGTACCGGGGTTGACCGTTGCGTTCTCCCGAATGACGCAGTTGGCGCCGATCACCAGCCTGCTCGGTTCACCTTCGAACTTCAGGTCTTGCGGCCGGTGGCCGACCGACGCGAAGGGATAGATTTGCGTGCCCGGCCCTATCTCCGTGTGCCCCGCGACCGCGACGCTGGAAATCAGGTGCACATCGTCCTTGAGCACGACGTTCGGGCCGACCGTACAGAAGGGGCCGATCCTGACACCGGCACCGAGTTCGGCGCCCGCCTCGACGATCGCCGTCGGATGAATCTCGGGTTCCGCCAAGGCGCCGCTCACTCTTCGTTGATCATTGCGCCGATCTCGGCCTCGGCGACGACCACGCCGTCGACGATGGCCCGCGCCTCGTAGCGCCCGACATTGCGGCGGCGATGCACCTTCTTGATGTGATACTCCAGCCGGTCGCCCGGTACCGCCGGCTTGCGGAACTTCGCCTTGTCGATGGTCAGCATGTCGACGACGACACGCGTGTCGGGGTCGCGGTTCTCCGCACTCACGATCGCCCCGGCCGTCTGCGCCATGCCCTCGACTATAAGAACGCCGGGGAAAACAGCCTTGCCAGGAAAATGGCCCTGAAAGATCGGTTCATTGTAGGTGACGTTCTTGATGCCGACCGCCGACTCATCCCCGTTTATATCGACGATCTTGTCGATCATCAGAAACGGATAGCGGTGCGGCAGGCACTGCATAATCGTGTCCAGATCCAGACTCGTCAGCGTGCTCGACTCAGCGCCCCCAGACGCCTGCTCAGCCTGATCAAGATTCACTTCTCATCCCCTTTCGTAAGACGACGCAACGCGGCGGTTTCGCGCCAGAAATCCTTTATATCCTGCGCCGGTGCCCCGGCAATCTTTGAACCGGCCGGCCAATCCTTCGTCACGGCGGCGCGCCCGTGCACGATCGTACCTGCCCCGATCGTCAGATGGCCCGACGTCCCGACACCCCCTCCCATCAGAACGCCGTCCTCGACGACGGTCGTTCCGGAAAGACCCGACGTTGCCGCGATCAGGCAGCCCCGCCCGATGCGGCAATTGTGGCCAATTTGAACGAGATTGTCGATTTTCGTCCCCTCGCCGATCACCGTATCCCCCAACGCGCCGCGATCGATGGTGGCATTGGCGCCGATTTCCACCCGATCCTGAATGATGACGCGCCCCAGCTGGGGGATCTTTCGATTGGACCGGCCCTGGTCCAGCCAGCCAAAGCCTTCCGTGCCGATTCGCGCGCCGCTGTTGACGACCACCCTGTCGCCGAGAAAAGCGCATTCGATGGTGACATTGGCGCCAATGACGGATCCGCGTCCGATCGCAACCCCGGCGCCAATAACCGCATTCGCACCGATCACCGTGCCCGCCCCGATTTCCGCACCCGGCCCGATCACCACGTTCGGGCCCATCGAGACGTCATCCTCGATCTGCAGCGAGTTTCCTGACGCACCATTGGTCCGGCTGAGGATGAACCGGGTGTCCTGCGGATAGAGGTAGTCGAGGATATCGGCAAAAACGCCGTGCGGATCGCTGGCGACGATTGCCGTCGTGCCTTCGGGCACCTGATCCTGCAACGCCTTGATGACGATCACGGCACCGGCCCGCGTGCCCGCCAGACCGTCCGCGTACTTGCGGTTGGCGGCAAGTGCGATGGCGCTCGGCCCCGCCAGTTCCAGATCGTCGGCATCGTCGATGACGGTCGCTTCCGCATTCGGCACGCTAAGCTCGGTGTGCCCGGCACCGCTGAGCAGCGCCCCGAGATTCGTCGCACCGATGAAGGGATGAAAGCGCGTATCGACCATAATACTTACTCAAAAAAGAACCGCGGCGCGATTGCGCCGCGGCCTCGAGAACTTTGTCACGCCAACCGGATCAGAGCAAGCTCTTCAGGGTCAGCTGGAAGACCTGGGTGCGGTCCGCCGAGTCCTTCTGGATCACGTGGGCAAAGTCGCCGCGAAGCGGGCCGAACGGGGAGTCCCAGATGATCGAGGCACCGACCGAGGCCCGGAGAGGCTCGTCGGTTCCCGCCTGAGCCACGGGGCCACCCTCGGACTCGTCGCCGACATAGCCCATATCCGCCCACACGGCGCCCGAAAGGCCGTAGGATTCGGGCAGAGCCGGAACGGGGAACTCCACCTCGGCCGACAGACCCGCATAGAAGGTTGTCCCAAGCGCCTCGCCCGAAGCCCGGCGCGGCCCGAAGCCCCGGGATTCGAAGCCGCGCACGAGGTTGGGCCCGAGCACGAAGGTCTCGGTGGCATGCACACCGTCGTTGTCGAGGTCGTTGATCACACCCGCCTGGCCCTGGACACTGGCAATGATGCCCGTGTCCTCGACGAGCGGCATGAAGTAGCGCCCCTTCAGCTCGGACTGGATGTAGTTGTTGTCCAACCCGACATAGCGCTGCGAGAAGTTGGCATACAGCCCGCGCGTCGGGTCGTCGCTGTTGTCGGTCCCGTCATAGGTCAGCGAGTAGCCGACGAAGCCCTTTTGACGCTCTTCGTCATCGTCGACCAGCGCGGAGTTGTCCGGATCCTCGTCGATGAACGTCGTCTGCTCGTATCCGGCGAAAACCGTGCTTTCGAGCTCGTTTGTGATCGGGACACCGAAGCGCACCTGTCCGCCGTAGGTGTCCGAGCCAAAGAACCGGGAATCCGTCTCGTCGTTGATCCGGCGATACAGGTCGAACCCGGTCGAGATGTCGAGCCCCATGAAGCGCGGCTCGGTGAACGAGAAGTTGAATGTCCGGCCCGACTGGCTGGCTCCGATCGAGGCGCGCAGGTACTGGCCGCGGCCCAGGAAGTTGCGCTCTGTCAGGGACAGCTCGCCAAGAACGCCGTCGGTGCTCGAATACCCCACCGTCGCACCGTATTCACCGGTCGACTGCTCGGTAACCGCCACGTTG
>CAZNHG010000225.1:0-5439 GCA_964572555.1 uncultured Devosiaceae bacterium
CCCGCCCGCGGCGCTCGAGGCGGTGGTCGAGGCGCGGCCGGACGTGTTCAACCACAACCTCGAGACGGTGGCATCGAACTATCTCACCGTCCGGCCGGGCGCACGCTACTTCCATTCGATCCGGCTGCTGCAGCGCGTGAAGGAACTCGATCCCACCATTTTCACCAAGTCCGGCATCATGGTCGGGCTCGGGGAGGAGCGGAACGAAGTTCTCCAGCTCATGGACGATCTGCGCAGCGCCGACGTCGATTTTCTGACCATCGGGCAGTATCTGCAACCCACCCGCAAGCACGCGAAGATCGAGCGGTACGTCACGCCCGACGAATTCAAGTCTTACGAGACGATCGCCTACACCAAGGGCTTTTATCTCGTGTCTTCCAGCCCGCTGACGCGCTCCTCGTACCATGCGGACGAGGACTTCGCGAAGCTCCGGGATGCGCGGCTGGCAAAGCTGGGCGCTTGATGCCGTCTTTGAACTTCGAGCGGCACGTTCCGTTTTCGCCGGACAAGATGCTGGCACTCGTGGCCGATCTCGAGGCGTATCCGCGTTTCGTGCCCAACTGCACGGAAATGACGGTCAAACCCGACCGCGACCGGGCCGGAGACGCTCAGCTCGCGCGCATGGCCATCAAGTTCGGGCCGATCAATCAGGCCTATACGAGCCGCGTCAAAGTCGATCCGGAGGCCGGCACCATCAGCGCCACGGCGATCGACGGTCCGTTCTCGCATCTCGACAGTGTCTGGCGGTTCACACCGGAAGGCGAGGGAACCCAGATTAACTTCGATATCGATTTCGGATTTTCCAATCCGCTGATCCGGGCGGTTGCGGACCCGGCCTTCGCCGCCAAGCAACGCGAGATCATCGACGCTTTCGTCACCGAAGCGGCGCGCCGCTACGGCTGAAGCGCAAGTGCCTCCAGGACCAGCTCCAACGCCGACCTGACCGTCGCGAGACGCACTTCCTGGCGCCCGATGGCACCGAACCGTTCCCCCCGGCAGGTGGTTGCGTGCGCGGTTGCGCAGGCGATGTAAACGAGGCCGACCGGCTTCTCGTCGGACCCGCCGGACGGCCCCGCAATACCGGTGATCGATATGGCGACGTCCGTTGCACCCGCCGCCCGCGCGCCTTCGGCCATAGCCCGCGCCGTCGGCTCGGAGACGGCGCCATGCGCCGCGAGCGTGTCCGCCGTCACGCCGAGCATCGCCATCTTGGCCTCGTTCGCATAGCTGACGAAGCCGCCATAGACGGCATCCGACGAGCCGGACACCGAGGTGAGGGCGCCCGCCACAAGGCCGCCCGTACAGCTCTCGGCCGTGGCGATCGTCATGCCGCGTTCGACAAGACCTTCAACCACACTGGCCGCCAAGTCGGCGATATCGTCGGGAAACATCATTCGGCTCCCCGGGGCAGTTCGACCGTCGCGGTCGCCATCGTGACCAGACCCTCCCCGCGGCCGACAAAGCCCATTTTTTCCGACGTTGTCGCTTTCACGGACACGCGCGAGACGTCGATTCCGCAGATCTCGGCGATATTGCCGCGCATCGCCTCGACATGCGGCCCGATCTTCGGGGCCTCGCACATGATCGTGAGGTCGAGATGCACGATCCGTCCGCCACGGCCCCGCACGCGCTCGACCGCGAAACTCAGAAACGTAGGGGAGGGCTCCCCCTTCCATTTCGCGTCGGACGGCGGGAAGTGCGTGCCGATATCCCCTTCGGCCAGCGCGCCGAGCAGCGCGTCGGTGAGGACGTGGAGCCCTGCATCCGCGTCGGAGTGGCCGTCGAGGCGCGCGGTATGCGGGATCGTCCGGCCCGCGAGCGTCACCGCATCGCCCGGCACGAAGCGATGCACGTCGAAACCGTTGCCGGTGCGCGTTTCCATGGGTTCGGCTCCGTCGAGTAGCTGTTCGGCCCGGGCGAAATCCGCGGCCGTGGTGATCTTGATGTTGTCGGTGCTGCCGTAGGCGAGCGCTACCGGCACGCGCGCCCATTCCGCAATGGCGGCGTCGTCCGTAAACCGGTCGCTATAGGCTGCGGCCTTGCGGTGCGCCGCCAGGATTGTCCGGTAGCGGAATCCCTGCGGTGTCTGCGCGGCGTAGAGCTCGGTGCGGTCCTCGGTGCCGCCGACCGTGCGCCCGTTTTCGGATCGCTTGATCGTGTCGATCACCATGGTGACGGGCAGGACGGCCTCCTCCTCCAGAAGGCCGGCCACCACGCCCTTGACCATGTCCTCGGACACGAACGGGCGCGCCGCGTCGTGGATGAGCACCTGATCGGGAGCGAAGTCCGCGAGCGCCTCCAATCCCGCCAACACCGACATCTGGCGCGTGTCGCCGCCGTGCACGGGCGCTGAGAGCCGTTCATTGTTCAGTCCCAGTCCGGCGAACAAGCCGGAGTCGTCCGGGTGGATGACGGGCACGACCAGATCGACGACGGGCATCGAAAGGAAGCGCTTGATGGTGTGCGTGAGCAGCGGAACGCCGCGAAGCAGGCGATACTGCTTGGGCAGGCGGTCGTCCTCGCTGGCGGCGCGCGATCCGCGCCCCGCGGCGACTACGACGACCGCAACCTTTGTACTGTCCTGCACCAATCCGTGCCTTTCCGGCTTGCCAGCCAATCATGCTCCGCCTGTCTAGCCGCGCCACGCGCCGCGGGCAAGCTGGATGTATTGCGCTTGAGGGGGCGGTTCTATATGCATCCTGCCATTGCATTGGGCAGGGTTTTGACTATTGTGCAGGCACGGAACTGCAATTGTCTATTTTCGGGGCAAAAGTGAGCGGATCATCCACTGATCTTCACATTGGCGGGGTCCAGATCGCCAACCCGGCGTTTCTGGCGCCGATGTCGGGTATCACCGACGGCCCGTTCCGGGCAATTGCGGCGCGCTACGGGGCGGGTTTGGTCGTCTCCGAGATGATCGCGAGCGCATCGCTGGGCACCGGTCAGGCAGAAATGGTCCGCCGCCTCGACCAGGCGCCGGGCCTGCCGCACGTGGTCCAGCTCGCCGGCTGTGAAGGGCGCTGGATGGCGCTGGGGGCCAGGCTCGCCACGGACGCGGGCGCCGATGTGATCGACATCAACTTCGGCTGTCCCGCCAAGCGTGTCACCAGCGGCTATGCCGGGTCGGCTCTCATGCGGGTGCCCGATACGGCATTGCGCCTTGTCGAGGCGACGATCGGCGCCACGTCGCTGCCGGTCACGGTCAAGATGCGCCTCGGCTGGGACGACGACAGTCTCAACGCTGCCGAGATCGCCCGCAGGGCCGTCGATGCCGGTGCGCGGATGATTACCGTGCACGCGCGCACCCGCCAGCAATTCTACAAGGGCACCGCCCGCTGGAACCTCGTGCGCCCGGTGGCGGAGGCCGTCGATGTGCCTGTGGTGGTCAACGGCGATATCGGCGATGAAGCGACAGCGCGGCAAGCCCTGATCGAATCCGGCGCGGATGCCGTCATGATCGGGCGGGGCGCCCAGGGGCAGCCCTGGCTGGTCGGCCAGATCGGCGCCATCCTCAATGGCGCGATTCCGGCTCCCGCGCCTGCCGCCGACGAGCTGACGGAGCTGGTCCTGGGACATTATGAGCAGATGGTCGGCACCTATGGCGATGACGTCGGTGTGCGCGTCTCGCGCAAGCATCTCGGCTGGTATCTCGATGCGGCCGGCATCGATCTTTCCGAGAGTGAGCGCAAGGCGCTTCTCACCGAAACCGATCCCGGGGTCGTCGTACGCCGGATCCCCGACATTTTCTCGCGTTCACTCAAGGCTGCCGCATGAACAAGGCCACGCCGGATTTCGAGGCGTCCATTCTGCAATCCCTGCCGCAGCCGGTGCTGGTATGCACGCAGGGCAATAACATCGTGACCGCCAACTACGCCGCCGAGGCGTTCTTCGGCGTGTCGGCCTCCGTTCTCCAGCGCCAGTCACTCGACGACCTCATCGCCTTCGGCTCGCCCATTCTCAACCTGGTGCAGCTCGTGAGCACGCGCCGCGCGCCCATGACCGAGTACCGCATGCGCATCGGCTCCTCGCGTTTCGGCGACGAGCGTATCGTCGACGTTTTCGCCAGTCCCATAGCCGAGTTCGACGATCGCGTGACCCTGGTCTTCCAGGAGCGCACCATGGCGGACAAGATCGACCGACAGCTCGTCTCCCGGGGTGCCGCGCGGTCGGTGACGGGGCTTGCCGCGATGCTGGCGCACGAGATCAAGAACCCCCTGTCGGGCATTCGCGGTGCAGCCCAGCTTCTCGAGCAATCGGTTGCCGAGGACGAGCTGCCGTTGGCGCGCCTCGTGCGCGACGAAACCGACCGGATCGTCGCAATGCTCGAACGCGTCGAGGTCTTTGGTGACGAACGCCCGCTCGAGCGCGAGTCGATCAACATCCACGTCGTTCTCGACCGTGTGAAACTGCTCGCGAAGAACGGCGTTGCCAGGGGGATCAGTTTCACCGAGGAGTACGATCCCTCGCTACCGCCGGTCTACGGCAACCGCGACCAGCTCATCCAGGTGATCCTGAACCTCGTCAAGAACGCGTCCGAGGCGCTCGACGAGACGGGCGCACCGGAGATCAAACTGTCGACGGCCTTCCGCCCCGGCATCCGCATCAGCGTGCCCGGCGTGCGTGAGCGCATTTCCCTGCCGCTCGAGATCATCGTCGAGGACAACGGACCCGGGGTGCCGGCGGATGTACTGCCGTTCCTGTTCGATCCGTTCGTCACCACGAAGACGAGCGGTTCAGGGCTCGGGCTGGCGCTCGTCGCCAAGATCATCGGAGATCACGGCGGGGTTATCGACTGCGACAGCCGGCCGGGGCGGACCCGCTTCCGCATCCTCCTGCCGGTCGCCGAAAACAACGAGGCCGAACCGGCCCGGGAGAGTGCTGAAGCATGAGTGGACAGACCGTCCTTCTGGCAGACGACGATTCCGCGATCCGCATGGTGCTCAACCAGGCACTGACCCGCGCGGGATACGAAGTGCGCCCGACAGGCAACCTTTCGACCATGTGGAACTGGGTGTCGCGCGGAGAGGGCGACCTGCTGATCACCGACGTGGCCATGCCCGACGGCAACGCCTTCGAGATCATGCCCAAGATCAAGAAGATGCGGCCCGAATTGCCCATCATCGTGATGAGCGCGCAGAATACGTTCATGACCGCCATCCGCGCTTCGGAGGCGGGCGCCTATGAATACCTGCCCAAGCCCTTCGACATCTCCGAGGTGCTTTCCATCGTCTCGCGCGCGCTTTCGGAGGCCAAGACCGCCGGTGCGACGGAGAAGGCCGACGAGAACTCGGAGAGCATGCCGCTGGTGGGCCGTTCGCCCGCCATGCAGGATATCTATCGTGCCCTCGCGCGGCTGATGCAGACCGACCTTACGGTGATGGTCTCGGGCGAAAGCGGCACGGGCAAGGAGCTGGTCGCCAAGGCGCTGCACGACTTCGG
>CAZNHG010000226.1:0-5438 GCA_964572555.1 uncultured Devosiaceae bacterium
GGCGCCACCCCCATTGCGCCAGCCACTTGCCAGGCCAGCCACCTCGCCTTGCACAGGAGCGGCGAGGGGGCTTGTTCATCCGACTCCCCACCAAAGCACCGAGGATTGACAGCACCATAAGAGAAAGCAGGCATCGCTTCGACATCAATATGCCTCCATGCCTCTTGCGGTGTAGGGTCGTGCGCTCGACCGCCTACACGGTTGCTATCACGCGGTTGCGGCCGTGTTCTTTCGCTTGATACAAGGCCGAATCGGCACTTTTCAGCAAGGTGTCGGGCGTGTCGCCATTGCCGGGCGCGGTGGCAACCCCCAGGCTAATGGTCACCTGCGCATTCCGCGCGCCGACAATCGGGAAGACCCTCGCCTCGACCGCGCTCCTCAGCCGTTCCGCCGCCCTGCGCGCGTCGTCCGTGCCACATCCCGGCAGGATGATCACAAACTCTTCGCCCCCAAACCGACACGCCTTGTCCACCTCACGGAGGTTCTCCACCAGTGTCTGCCCGACCGACCGCAGGGCATCATCCCCCGCCTGGTGGCCATGGGTGTCATTGAAGGTCTTGAAATGGTCGATGTCAGCGATGATCAGGCTGACCGGCTTGCCGGTTCCTTCCGCTCGCCATATTTCCTCGGCCAGCATACGATCGAACCCTCGTCGATTGTACAGTTCGGTCAAGCCATCGGTGATCGCCATGCGTTCCAGAGCGTCTTCCTGATCACGAATTCGCCTCGTCATCTGATTGAAGGCCTCGGCGACATTGGCCAGCTCCCGGGGGATTTGCACCTCGATCTGATGTTCGCGGTCCCCGTCGGAAAACCGCATGGATCCGGCGGCCAACCGATCCATGCTGCTGACAAGTGAGCGATTGATGACAATGACGCCCAGGATGGCGCCAAGGATCGAGATAGACAACCCGGCCACTGCCACGTATTCCGATAGCTTCAGGCTGGCCAATGCCTGCTGGTGCGTTTCCTCGTTCCTGGTGCGTACGGCGTCATGAACCGTTTCAAGTTGATGGGCCAGGCGGTCAATAACCGCTTCGAACTCTTCTATCTCCATGCCGACCATGGCATTGCCGCGCAGTGACTCGCCAGACAGGATGGTGCTGGAAAGGGCCGCGAGTTCTCGCCATTCCTCCCGAGCCTGATTGATCTGGGATATATCGAACCCCTGATCTTCCATGGCAGCGGCAAGCCTTTCAAAGCCCATATCGATCTGGTTGGCCTGCTGCTGGTAAGCGATCTTGCGCCTGGCCTCGCCGTCGATCGCGAAATCGATCACCGACTCCGAGACATCCCAGAGCGACAGCTGCACGTTCTGTAACGGTTGCAGAATATGGTGCTGTTTCGAGGTGACCTCGATCAAGGGTTCGATGATCGCTCCACGATAGAGAAAGTAGCCTGCCAACGCGGAAATGAAGATCGGTGCAAGGCTCATCAGCATGCCTGTCGCCAGCCAGAACTTCAGCGATCGACGCCGCCAGAATGCCGGAATCCTGCGTACTCTGCTCATTTGTTCTCCGCAACACTTGTTCAGGCCAGGGAGGTCGTGTGGTGAAGCTGGGATCGATGCCGGGCATGAGGAGGCGTTTCGCAGACCCTCAAGTGGTCAGGGCGGACGTCACTTTTGTCATGGCGCAGGAACCCTGCTTGGCCATGACCGGTGTGTCACGCTGGCGGCGTCCCGAAGTTCGTTAGGCCTACTATAGTGGTTGTTTGGTTCCGTGACCGGTGGACCGTCAACGCAGTGGAAGGTCGGACGAGATCGCGTCTGACCTCGCGTTATGGTGCGGGAATGCAGCGCTGGCGCGAGTGGGCGCTCCGCCGGCTGTTGGCGCCTCGCCGACAAGGAAAGAACAGCAAGCAAGGGGGGCATCCGCCGTGTGGTGCGTCCCAGGTGGTGACGTACAGGTGCCACCTCGGGCTTTCCGGCCGAGGGGACCATCACCGGGTGCCCGGTATGGTTCATTAAGCGAGAGGCCAGGGACGGTGAGATCGCCCTGTCCGCCTGCGATCAGGGCGTCGACCAGGGTGGCTTCTCCGCCGTGGACATAGGCCGCGGAGACCCGGCATGTCGCTTTCGTCATCCCGCAGCATGCACTCCGGCTCCCAGGCCGGGTCGCCGTTCGCATTGACCTGTCCGCTTCGAGAGTCACACTGGGCCCCTGGCTGCAGGACCTAACCCGGCTTCATGGGCCTCACCTCGGCGAGAAAATAGAGGCCAAGCCAGGAGCGGATGTTGCGCGTATAGGCCGAGGGCGCCACGATCTTCAGCCTGCCTGTGTCGCGAGCGCTCTGTATCGAGAGATCGCCCAGCCACACCTCGGTCATGGTACGTAGATCGGTGGTGATATGAACGTCGACATCGACGCCGGGGTTGTCGATACACAGATCGACATCGTGATTGTTCACCTTTATCCACCAGTGGTTGTATCGCTGGAGATCGGTATAGTGGAAATGGATGATGGTCCGGCCTCCCGGCAACCCTTCCGGATCGATCCTCGATTGGATATTGTTCATCAACAGTTCAACGTCCAGTTCATCGTCGGACATCTGCCCGCGCGCCCAGCGCATTCCCCATTCTGCGATCTTCAGGATAATGGGGTAAAGCTCACGGCCGGCCTCGGTAAGCTGGTACTCGCTGCTCCGCTGGTCGGGAACGCTCCGGCGGATGATAAGGCCCGCGTCCTGTAGGGTATGCAGCCGCTTGTTCAATACGGTAGGGGAGATCTTGCTCAACCCCTTCTGCAACTGACTGAAACGCGTCGCGCCAAGCAATAGCTCTCTCAGGATCAGCAGCGTCCACTTTTCCCCGAGTATTTCAGTCGCCTTGGCAACCGGGCAAAACTGTCCGTATTTCAGCATATTGCCCCTCTTTGGAATCGCTACGCAATGCGTAGTGGTTTACTACACATCGCGCAATACCCGCCATTTCGGTCTGCTCCTACCTTCTAGGCATAGCCTAGCGCGAGGCTAAATCCCAACGAAAACATTGGAATTCAGGAGATCAGACCATGGCCAATCAAGTGCGGCATATCGCGGAAGCGCGGGGCAGCGAAGCAGTCAAGGCGTTGAAGGCCCGACAGAAATCCACCTGGGAGGACGGGGATTACGCCTGCTTTGCCAAGTACATGGAGGAAGGCGCCATCGATATCGTGTCCGACTGGCAGTTGACACCCGGGCAGCGTCTCCTGGATGTTGCCTGCGGCAGCGGTCAGTCGGCACTGCCTGCTGCGCGCCTGGGGCTCAAGGTGACCGGCATCGATATCGCTCACAACCTGATCGATTGTGCCAACCAGCGAGCACGTGACGAGGGACTCGATGCACGCTTCGATCAAGGGGATGCCGAGTCACTGCCATTCGAAGACGCATCGTTCGACACCCTGATCAGCATGATTGGTGCCATGTTCGCACCACGGCCTGATCGGGTCGCCAGCGAGTTCGCGCGGGTGCTGCGTCCTGGCGGCACCCTTTACATGTGCAACTGGACGCCCAGAAGCATGCCGGCGCAGATGTTCAAGGCGGTAGCCAAGAGAGTGCCGCCGCCTCCGGGGGCGATATCCCCGATGCTGTGGGGTGATGAGTCCATCGTCAGCCAGAGGCTATCGGAACATTTCACCGAAGTGCAAGTCAGGCGAAAGCTTTATCCAAGGTGGCACTTCCCGTCTTCAATCGATGAACTGGTGGTGCTGTTCCGTACCACCTTCGGTCCGGTAAAGAGAGCGTTCGAAGCCGTCGGCGCGGCTGGGAAGCAGGCCCTGCGCAGTGATCTTCGTGACATCTATGTCGCCAACAGTCGGCCCGATGGTGAGGGTGGCATCACCATCCAAGCGGAATACCTCGAAGTGATCGCTACACGACGTTAATGGTTTCGAGAAATTCAAGGAGCGCATCATGGCACTGTTACCGAAA
The DNA here is from genome assembly GCA_964572555.1 of uncultured Devosiaceae bacterium. Classification (GTDB taxonomy): domain Bacteria; phylum Pseudomonadota; class Alphaproteobacteria; order Rhizobiales; family Devosiaceae; genus CAZNHG01. The sequence goes on from CAZNHG010000226.1 coordinate 3,910, forward strand.
ACACTACGCCTTTGGCTATTCGATACCCTATCGCTCAAGACCATGCGTTATGTGGAGGCCGTTCCACGCCACAAGGCGAAAGGGCTCGTCGCAGAGGTCTACGACATGATCACTGACGATTTTTTCATCAACGGTTCGCTCACCAGCCGCTCCAAGGCGCCACTGCTTCTAGCGGCGATCTGGAGTGCCGGGCGGGAGACCGCCCTGGTCGACGATCGCCTCGATCGCACCACCAAGGAGGCGATGACCGCAACGCTGTCGAGCATCAACGATTGCCCCTATTGCGGTGACATGCTGGTGAGCCTGGTGCATGCAGGCGACCGTCACGAGGATGCCAGACAGATTCTCGACGAACGGGAGGATCGGACTACCGATCCATTGCTCAGAGAACGCTTGCTGTGGGTGCGCGCGGTAGCCACACCCGGCGCAGAGCCGCCCAGGAGCGTCCCTTTCAACGAGGCCGAGTTGCCCGAAGCGATTGGCGCGCTGATGGCGTTGAGTGATATCAATCGCTTCAGCCATATCGTCATGGATGGCTCGCCGGTCAAGGCTCCCTTGGGTCTGGCAACGGTCAAGGCGGCTGCGCTGTGGCTCTTCGGTGGCGAGCTTCGTGCCACGCACACTGCGCCACTCGAGCCGGGACGAAGTCTGCATCTCCTGCCGCCCGCCGATCTGCCAGCCGACATGCACTGGGCAAGATCCCACCCGCGCATCGCTCGCACACTCGCCCGATGGGCCGCTGCCGTGGAGCAACAGGCACAGGGGGTGGTACCCGCGGAGACGCAGCGGCTGGTACATGCAAGGCTACAATCCTGGCAGAACGAACCAATGCCCATCAGTCGTTACTGGGTGGAGGCTGAAACCGAAGGGCTGGAAGGCGAAGCGCGTGACATCGCCCGTTTCGCGCTGCTGGTCGCCAAGGCCTCATACCAGCTGGACGACGACATCATCGAGACGATACTCGGCGACAAGCGCGATGATGAACGCTTCGTCCGCATCCTGGCCTGGTCCACCTTCACGGCAGCGCGCCACTTTGCCAATCGCATTGCCGACCTTTCAATGGCACAGGCCAAAGCTAGACAAGCGGCTTAGTCAACGAGTCGGATCCGGATAGGTGGTTCGGGCGGAAAGTGCGGGGAGGGGGTATGGCGCGATTGGGCGCGCATTCAGCTGTCGAGTCGGCGCCGGAAGTGGGCGTACAGGAAGGATTGGGGCTTGCCGGCCGGGGTATGGTGCGTCTCGAGTTGCTGGCTCACGAGCTCGACATCGGGGCCGAACTGGGCGGCCAGGGTATCGGCGTCGTAGCGGACCACGTCGAGGCCGCTGCAGCGGCTGGGGCCCTCCGGGCCGAAGGTGGCGATGACCAGGTGCCCACCGGGGATCAGGCTGCGATGAAGCTGGCGAACATAGGCGGATCGCTGCTCGGCGGTGTCCAGGAAGTGGAAGACGGCCCGGTCATGCCAGAGGCCGTAGCGTTGTGCCGGGAGAGTGTCCCGGGTGATGTCCTCGACCCGCCAGGTCACCCGGTC
>CAZNHG010000227.1:0-5364 GCA_964572555.1 uncultured Devosiaceae bacterium
GGGCCGAGGCCGCCGCCAGAATACCGTCAACCCGGCCAATGTTAGAGTAAGCATCGTTCATGCGGTCCAGAAAACGCGGCACCGCTCCGGGACTGACGGCAATGTGACGTCCAACCTGTACATCACGCTCACGCAGCGCACCGGGAACGACCTCGACATCTTCCCCGGTGGTTGGGTCTTTCACAAACAGCAATTCTTTCGGCAAAAGCTGACAAAAGCGCCGATGGATTTCCCGGATCGCATCTGGGCTTGTGGGAAATTCGGTGAGCCCGCCATCATCGATCCATTTTTGAACAGTGATGTGAGACTTGGCTTCGAGCTGCAAATTGCGCTTTTCCGGATCGGCGCTGTAGTCGTCATTCAGCGCACGCTCGATATCAACCGGATGCGTGTTATGGCCTTCGATCAGATTGCTATAGTAGCAATTCATCGACCGCACCAGATCGGCCAGCGCCGTGGCGATGGAGGCGGGCAGGCTGCGCCGGAACCCTTCGGAGCGCGCGGCCAGTTCCAGGGCAAGATCGGCCAGCTTGCTGCGATATTTCGAGCTTTCCGAAACCAGCAGCGGCTCGAACATTCCTGTTGATTCATCGTCGTCTCGAATTGGCATGACTTGGCTGGCTTTCTGGCCGGTTTATTGGCCGCATTGTTGCCTCATAATTAGCCAACAATATCATAATGATATACCGATTAATAGCCAAATATGTGCCGCAAATTTGGCCGGTTTAATGGCCGCTTTGCCGGGGCGCCGCTATTGCGGTCTGGAAACCCGACTTTCCAGCGACGAGAGCCACCAGTTCCGCTGATAAAGGGGAGTCGAGGCGTTGATCGGGCTGATCCGCTCGCGGCGCGGTCTGGCACCGCCGTTGGGCAAAGTAGCTATCCCATGCTGGATCGAACGGATTGGCGTCCGCCCGTATCTTACGATGACGTCGGATGGGAACGTCCGCTGCTTTTTTGCAGCCGCACCGTGGTTCATTTTCCATCCTTGTCTTTTTTGTCTGCGCGGAACACCCATGAGGCACGACAGGCTGGCGAGATAGGCCCCGCGGTCGCTCTCCCCGAGCAACACGGCCTTCCATTCCCCACCCGGAACCCAGATCGAATCTCCGGGAAACAGCACGCGGTGCTCGCCATTGTTCCACAGGAACATGGTGGTGCCGGGCGCGTGCCCGGATGCGGGGATCACCTCGAGATCGTCAGCAATCTTCTCCCGCTTCGAGAAAGTGCCGGCGATTGGCAATTTTGTCTGCCCACGATCGTTTTCATGCAAGAAGATGGGGGCATCCTTTTCCCAAATACGGACGACCGAACTCACTGCAACATGGGCTGAAAGACTTCTGCCTCGCTTCCGCGCAGCGGAAGATTGCTCTTAAGGTCGTGGAATTGTCTGAGCTTGATCTCAGCTAGCCGGTGTCGGAAAGATAAAGGAGAAACAGGAGGGGCACATGGCAGACCACCGCATCTATTCGGTCAGCGTCGCGAGCGTTTATCCCCACTATGTCGCCAAAGCGGAGAAGAAGGGTCGCACGAAAGCAGAAGTCGATGAGATTATCTGCTGGTTGACGGGTCATAGCCAGGAGACGCTAGACGAAGAGTTGGCGAAGAACACCAGCTTCGAGGACTTCTTTTCGCAAGCACCCCAGATGAACCCCTCCCGGTCATCGATTACTGGAGTGATCTGCGGCGTCCGCGTGGAAGAGATCCAAGAGACCACGATGCGGGAGATTCGCTACCTCGATAAATTGATCGACGAACTCGCGAAGGGCAAAGCAATGGTAAAAATCTTGCGGGATTAGGTGCGCACGGCCGTCGCCTTCATTAGGAGTAGTGGAGCACTCCGCTGCCCAGTCGCGAAACGCCGACCGCAATCCCGTGCGTGGTGGCGGCGGTCTCGTCGCCGCTGGTCGACCTGAAAAGCTTGCGCAGGGTTATGTCGGTGATGGTCTTGCCACAGCGCCTCTTCATGCGATGAGCCGGCACCATCCAGACCGGCGTTTCCGCCTCGAGATCGAACTCGGAGCACTCGCAGCCAGGATCTCGCTCACCAGCCTTGCATGTACGGGGCTGCAAACTTTCTGAAGCCCCTTGCCAAGTCCGAAGCCGTCCCGTATAGAAAGGTCACGTTTTCAGCCGTCTTAGGCAATATGATCGTCGGCTTTACCGACTTGTTTGGCTACCCCTCGATTTTTGTGAACGTACCGCCGCAGCGCTGTTGCTGGGCGGAAATCTGCTCGTTCAATTTCGATTCGAGCCAACCAATAGGTATTCCCATGATCAATGGCACCGTAAAATTCTTCAATGCCACCAAAGGCTTTGGTTTCATCACGCCGGACCAAGGCGGCTCGGACGCTTTTGTCCACATCTCTGCCGTCGAACAGGCTGGCGCTGCCGGCCTCGCAGAAGGACAGAAGGTTTCCTATGACCTGGAAACAGGCCGTGATGGCCGGTCGTCTGCTACCAATCTCGATCTGGCATAACCAGCGTTGGAACGGGTCGCCCATGTGGCGGCCCGCTTCGATTGTGGAGAAACGAATATGACAAGCACACTCCGTGAAGCTGCCGAAAGCCGCTTCGAAGCTCTGACCAGGCGTGAGGAATCCGCCATGAGCAATGTCGAGGCAGAGCGCCTCGCGACACGAGAAAAGACTACACGTCTCAAAGCCTTACGGCTGGCGCAAGATGCCGAGACTGTTGCCGGCAACGTGGCGCGCCTCAAACGGCGGCGCCTTGCAGCAACGTCCTAGCGGCGCCTGGAAATGTGGTGGGTTTCAAGGGGTGCCGATGGCACCCTTTTTCGTATGTTGTGCCCCTTCTTGGGACAGGCCGAGCAATCCTGGCCATACGACATGCGAGAGTTGCCAACCGGCGTCCTCTGGCAAGCTCGCCGATTGAGCCGACGTCACCGTTGAAGGGCTGCCGGAATTTCCATCGGCAGTACCCGCACGTGGGGCGTGCCCCCGCCGCGAACACAACAACGCTACCTCCCGAGATGATCTCGTCCCCCATTTGAAACCCGGCTGGAACGGTTAATCCGGCGTCAACAAACTGCCAATTCGGCAGCTCATTGAGCCGAATTGTTTGGATCCTGGCGCTATAAATCAGGCCATGGGACAAGCGGAGGAAACCTCAGGTGCAACGGTCGTGCAGTTCACCCAGAGCGGTGAGCTGCTGCGCAATGTTATGGATCACGCGGCCGTCGGGATGGGGAGGCCGTTCTGGGGGTATGGAGTCCGGGTTCCCGGTCCGCCGCGGGGAGAAGGGCTCAATGACATCATCATAAAATAGCGTTCCGCCTGCGCCGTCATCAGTAGTGTCACTTAGGAGCCGTTCATTTCCTTGGATGCAGGCACATCCAAAGAGATCCAATGAGATACCGCTCATCGCTGAATCTATATCTGAATTCAGATGAAGGGCAGGGAAGTGGGCTTCCCTGGCGCATGAAGGCGCCTATGTGATGCTGGCTATGGCCAGAAATGACGACACCTTTACTCCAAAACCCGGACGCATCCGCTCGAGCGGCGGTGCGCCAACCAAGAGCTATATCAGTCGGGTCCTTCACGCCATGGAAGCATCTCGTGCCGGGCGGGCTGGCCCGGCAAATTCGCGTGGGTTCAAGGGCACGCGGATCGGACGTGGCAATGAGATGATGCGCCGCTATCGCGCCGGATACCAGACCGCTCCCACCTACCGACGCGTCATCATCAGGTCCCGAATTGTGAAATTGGCGGGAAGGGGCCTCGGGCCCGCCCGATCCCACCTCAAATACATCAAGCGAGACGGCGTCTCCGAGGAGCACGAAAAAGGGCGGCTCTATGACGCGAACAGTGACGACGCCGATGGGCGTGCATTCGTTGAACGCAGTGATGGCGACCGGCACCAGTTTCGCATCATGGTCTCCCCAGAAGACGGAATGGACCTTGAGGATCTCAAACCATTCGTGCGCGATCTCGTGAGCACGATGGAAAGTGATCTTGGAACCTCACTCGACTGGGTCGCCGCCAATCATTTCAATACCGGCCATCCGCACACCCACATCGTCATCCGTGGACGCGACGATCAGGGCAAGGACCTCATCATCGCCCGCGAATACACCGCCCATGGCATCAGAACGCGCGCCAGCGAACTGCTCAGCCTGGAACTGGGGCCCGTGACCGAGGTGGAGCTTCGTCGCAAGCTCTTAAGCGCAGTCGAGCAGGAACGCTTCACTAGGCTCGACAAGCATCTCCTGCATGATATCGATGACAACGGCGTCCTGGACATTCGCGGAGGACGGAACCCCACTGAACAGCAGTACAAATACACCGAGCGCATCGCGCGCCTCAGGGTGCTTGAGAAGCGAGGCCTGGCGGAAGAGTTCGCGCCGGGTCGATGGCACCTTTCATCCACGCTCGAGCAATCTCTCGAACAGGCTGGCGAGCGTCGCGACATCATCAGAACCATGCACGAAGGGCTGGAAAGAGCCGGCCTTAAAGCCTGGCCAACCGAACTCTCGATCTTTAATGGCGGAAACCCCCGCGCCAGACCCATCACCGGACAGGTTATCGATCGTGGCCTGCCCGACGGGCTCAACGCTGCGCCCCACATTACGGTCGATGCCGCGGACGGCCGCGTGCATTTCGTGGCACTCGGATCCCACCAGGAACTGGATGAACTCCCCCTCGGTGCCATCGTCGAAGTTCACCCAACGCAAAGAGAAATGATCGCAATTGATCGAACCGTTGCCGAGATCGCCCAACAACACGGGGGCAACTATTCAACCGACCTGCATCAGCAACACGACCGCATGGTGTCCGACGATGTCACAGGAGCCCATCTCCGCCGCCTGGAACTGCTGAGGCGGCAGGGTATAGTCGAGCGATCGCCCGACGGGGACTGGGAAATCCCCGATGACTTCCCCGAAAGCGCCGCAGACGCAACACGCCGCATCCGGCTCCCGGGAAAGGCGCTGACCCTGTCGTACCTTTCTCTTGAGGCCCAGCTGGGCGCCGACGGGGCAACCTGGCTCGACAGGCAGCTATTGGACGACGATCCCGTCGACCTGCGTGGCGCGCGCTTTAGCAATGCGGCAAGATCCGCGATGCTTCAGCGTCAGGAACACCTCATCGAACAAGGCCTCGCCGAGCGAGAGGAAGAGGGAGTTCGCTATCGGCGTAATCTACTCAACCTGTTGCGCTATCGGGACGTGGTCAGTGCTGGCAAGCGCCTTGCGACAGAAACCGGATTGTCCTTCACCACCCCGGTGGACGGCATCCAGGTCGAGGGCGTTTACCGGCGTTCGGTTCACCTCTCCAGCGGGAAGTTCGCAGTGCTTGAGAAGTCCTTCGAGTTCACCCTGGTCCCCTGGCGCCCGGATCTCGAGCG
>CAZNHG010000228.1:0-5303 GCA_964572555.1 uncultured Devosiaceae bacterium
ACAGGGTCATCTTTCGCCAGATCTCGCGCCCCGTCATCACATAGGTGCTCTCCAAGATAGCCATCATGAAAGAGAGCCCCAGCGTGAGCGGCACGAACAGGAAGTGGTAGAGCGCGGTCGCTGCAAACTGCAGCCGCGATAATTCCACAACGGTCTGGTCGATCATTGATACTCGCCCTTGTTGTGTTTCGCCGGCACAACCGCCGACTGCAGCGATCGCTATGAGGAGTCGGAATGGGCCGCCTTGATCCAGGTCAAAGTGGCCAGCGGGCGCGTCACGTATCGACGGGCCGATGCGAGAGTACGGGAATCACAATGACATCGGCCCTCACCGACCACGAGTCCGCACGCCAGATCAGTGACCGGCTGATGATACTGCGCAAGGACGGTGGGGTGCTTTTGACCCTTGCGCTTTCTCTGCCGCTGGTGAGCGGCGGATTGCTCGTTGCGCAGGCATGGTTGCTGGCGCATGTGCTGGGAATGATCATCGAAGGCGGCGTGCCGGTCTCTGACCTGTCAGCAGCCATTGCCGGTATTGCGGGACTGTGGATCTTGCGTGCAGTGCTGGGGCAAGCGAGTGAGCAGGCTGGAACCGTCGGAGCCGAGCGCATCAAGTCGCAATTGCGTACCAGCCTTTTGGAGCACCTGCTGGCGACGCGGCGCAAACCGGGCATGGCGCCTGCTTCGGGCGCCGTCTCCGCAGCGATGATTGAGCAGGTCGATGCGCTGGAGGCGTATTTTGCCCGCTATTTACCGGCGCTAGTCAACGCAACCGTGCTGCCACTTGCCTTTGCGGTGGTAATGATCCCTCTCGACTGGATCGTTGCGACGCTCTTTCTGGTCAGCGCACCGCTCATTCCCATTTTTATGGCGCTTGCCGGCTTGGGCGCGCAGGCTGCTACCGACAGGCAGGCGAGCGCCTTCGCCCGCCTCTCGGGGTACTTCTCCGATCGTTTGCGCGGAATTGTAACCTTGAAACTCTTCGGCCGGGAGCGAGCAGCAACCGCTCAGGTCCATGAGGCCAGCGAAGAGCTACGCAAACGCTCCAACGCTGTTCTGGCGATTGCATTCCTCTCTTCAGCCATACTGGAGTTCTTCGCCGCCCTCGGTATCGCGGGTGTCGCGCTTTATGTCGGTCTGACCTATCTGGAGCTGCTGCCGTTTCACCCAGGGCTGACCCTGTCCGCGGGACTGTTCGCCTTGCTGATGGCGCCCGAAGTCTATCAGCCACTGCGCCAACTTGCCGCGCATTATCATGACCGTGCGGCCGCAAAATCGGCGCTTGGCGAAATCGAGGCACAAGTCTGTGACTACGCTGCGCCACGGCTACTGCCGGCGCAGCCCATCACTCGGCAGACTTGTCCGCGTGCTTCCTCACTCGCCGTACGCAATCTTGGCGTGGTCACTACGACGGGCGATACCATTCTCGATGCACTTGACCTCAACCTTGCACCTGCCGAGCATCTTGCCTTGCTCGGCCCCAGCGGCAGCGGCAAATCAACGTTCGTTCGCGCCATTGCTCAGCTTGGGCCTTACTCGGGCAATATTGAACTTGGTGAGACCGACCTGGCGGCAATGCAGAGCTACGAACTCCGCCAGCGGGTTGTTATCGTCGGCCAGAAACCCTGGATCTTCCGTGGCACCGTGGCCGACAACATCCGCTTTGCCCGTCCCAAGGCGGCGGAAGCCAAGATCGAACGTGCTGCCCAAACAGCGGGTGTCGCAGCCTTTCTGCGCGAACTGCCCAATGGTCTGGATACCCGTGTCGGCGAAGGCGGCTATGGGCTGTCCGGAGGCCAGGCCCAGCGCGTCGCATTGGCGCGGCTCTTCCTGACCGATCCAGATCTGGTACTCCTTGATGAGCCGACGGCTCATCTCGATGCAGACACGCAAGCGGACGTGCTCGATGCAATCATTGAGTTCTGTACGGGGCGTAGCCTGATCGTTGTTACACACGCCGCGGCTGTTGCAGCGCGTGCGGACCGCGTCCTGCAGCTGGTCGGCGGCGGGCTTATGCCCATGCCCATGCCGTACCATCCCACAGGCAAGCAAGCCGGAAAGGAGCGCGTGGCATGAGAGCGCTTTTGCACTTCCGTCCGCTACTCAAGGCACATTTGAAGGCCTTCGGCCTGGCCTTTCTGCTTTCGCTGGTAACGTTGGCCGCTGGAACTGCATTGCTCGGTGTGTCGGGCTGGTTCATCACCGCTACGGCGCTGACGGCGACAGGTGTGTCGTTCAACCTCTTCGCTCCATCTGCTGCGGTGCGCGGTCTGTCCTTCGTGCGCATTCTTGCCCGCTATGGCGAGAAGCTCGTTGGTCACGATGCTACACTGAGACTGCTCTCCGATCTCCGACAGTGGTTGTTCGGAGCGCTGTTTCCGCGCCTTCCTCTCGACCGGCGCACAATGTCACACGGCGACCTCGTGAGCCGGCTGACGGCGGACATCGACGCACTTGATACAGTTTTCCTCGTGGCGATCGGTCCGGTTGTCGCTTTGCTGATGCTTGGCGGCATCGTTTCGACCGCTCTTTTTGTTATTCTACCGGCGGCAGGATGGTTGTATCTTCTCGCGCTGTTTCTCGCGGCGATTGCCGTGCCGATTGGATTGATCTCGGCCACCCGGCACGTCGGGTTTGCCATCGTCAGGCAAACGGCGGTGTTGCGGGGCCGCGTGCTCGATGCGGTGGCAGGTCACGATGACATTGTCGCCTTCGGGCAGGAGGACAGCGTTGCCGTGCAATTCATGGAGGCGACCAACCAACTCGCGCGTTTGCGTAACCGACTGGGCATCGCCACGGGTGCGGCTGGATTCGCCGTACAGGGGCTCACAGGCGCAGCACTTGTCGGCACCCTAATCGTTGGTCTGGACGCGTTCGAAAGGGGCACGCTTGCGGGCCCAGTCCTCGTTGGCCTGCTGCTGGCGGTGCTTGGCAGCTTCGAGGCAACCAACGCCATTGTCCGCTCGGTCGGCAAGTTCGGCAACGCTCTCGCGGCTGCCGAGCGGCTGCGCGAGCTCGCGGAAAGTCCTCTCAAGGACACTGACAATGAAGATGATGAGTGCGTCCCCCGCGACACGGGAATTGTCTTTGAAGACGTCCACTTCGCCTACGATGGTGTTCCGGTCCTTGCCGGCACCGATCTCGTCATTGACCCAGGCGAACATCTGGCAATCACCGGACCTAGCGGTGCTGGCAAGTCGACCCTGCTGAACCTTTTGCTGCGGCTCGAAACTCTGCAGGAAGGCCATATCCGTCTGGGCGGGGCCGACATCTCGAAGATGGGGCTGGAGAATTTACATGCGCGGATCGCATTGCTCAGTCAGGAAAGCCCGGTGTTTCTTGACACCGTCCGCAACAATCTGACGATCGCACGTCCGGAAGCAACTGACGATAAAATCTGGGCGGCCCTGCGAACTGCACGGCTCGAGGAGACCATTCGAGCTTTGCCCGAAGGTCTCGATACCTTGGTCGGCGAAGGGGGATCGACCCTCTCCACCGGGCAATGCCGACGCCTGTGTCTTGCCCGCACGCTACTTTCATCTGCCGGTGTCGTTCTGCTGGACGAGCCAACGACCGGCCTTGATCGCGAAACCGAGACCGCGTTCCTCAACGACATCAAGACCGTTCTTGCAGGGCGCACGGTTCTCCTGGTGACTCACGCTGCTCTCCCGGCAGAGGCAGAGCTGCGTGAGGTGATGCTGACCGACGGAATGGTGACACACGCAAGCTCGTGAAGTCGCTGGGTAGCATTTGCGCAACTGAAGGTCTCCGGCCAGAACTCAGACACAGGAATAAATGCCCTTAAGTTTAGAACTTCTCTAAACTATTGAAAATTCAGTTGAATTTGCTGCGGTACGTTCCTATAAGCGGGCACGCCATTCGGTGGCGGGACTTTGTACCCCGTTGATCGAGGAGGCTGCTACCGGCGCATACGACGTATCGGGAACGATGCGTCGGGATTATCGATAGGCTCCTTGCATCTGCGGATCTCTGGCGAACGCCCTGAAACCGGGCGCAGAATGCGAGCGCAGCCATGACCGAGCACGACGACAGAACGCCGGCTGCCGGGTCCGCCCGATTGCGTGCCGTGAATCTCGCCGCGGGATATGAGGGCACCCGCATCATCTCGAATATCGATCTCGACGTGCCCGACGGCGCGGTGACGGTGCTCGTCGGCCCCAACGGCAGCGGCAAGTCGACGCTGCTGAAGGGCCTGGCGCGCATCCTGCCGCCGCAGGACGGCAAGGTAGAGCTCGACGGAACCGACATCGGCGCGCGCAGCACCCGCGACGTCGCGACCCGGCTGGGCTTGTTGCCCCAGGGCCCGGTCGCGCCGGAGGGGCTGACGGTCCGCGAACTCGTATGCCAGGGCCGGTTTCCGCATCAGTCGTTGTTGCGCCAGTGGAGCCGGGCCGACGAGGCGGCGGTCAACGAGGCAATGGAGACCGCCGGCGTCGTCGAGTTCGCGGAGCGGCCGGTCGATTCGCTGTCCGGCGGTCAGCGCCAGCGCTGCTGGATCGCCATGGTCCTGGCGCAGGAAACCGACCTGATCCTTCTCGACGAACCGACGACCTTTCTCGACCTCAAGGTGCAGGTCGAGCTGATGGACCTGCTCGGCGCGCTCGCCCACGACAAGGGACGCACACTCATCGTCGTGCTGCACGAACTCAGCCTTGCCGCGGCTTACGCCGACCATCTGGTCATGATGAAGCAGGGACGTATCGCCTGTGCAGGCACACCCGATGCGATCTTTACCGCGGAGCGGCTCAAGGACGTCTTCGATCTCGATGCCAAGGTGGTGCGCGACGCCGATACCGGGCATCTGGTCTGCGTGCCGTTAAGCGCCCATGTCCGGCGCCGGGCAAGGGTCCGCGTGGCATGACGGTTGCGCAGACATCCCCGGAACGGGTCCCCAGCGGCGTCGCCTGGTCGGGCGTCCCGGTGCTGCTCGTGATGCTGGCCCTGTTGTTCTCCGTCCACATCGCGGTCGGGGCCAAGCCGCTTCTGCTCGAGACCGTTGTCCGGGCCTTGACCGCCCGCGAACCGGGCAATTTCGACCATATGATCGTGTGGGATTTGCGGCTGCCGCGTGCACTCGTCGCCATGGTGGTGGGGGCGTCGTTGTCGGTTGCCGGAGCGCTCATGCAGGGGGTGACGCGCAACCCGCTGGCCGAGCCGGGCATTCTCGGGCTGCTCGCCGGTGCGTCGTTTGCCGTGGTGATGGCCGCCGGGTTCTTCGGGGTCACTTCGATCACGCTGTTGCCCTGGATCGCCGCAGCCGGTGCGCTGGGCGCGGCGCTTGT
>CAZNHG010000229.1:0-5284 GCA_964572555.1 uncultured Devosiaceae bacterium
CCGCATGTCGACCAGGTCATGCCGCTGATGGCGGAGGGCAAGATCCTGCCCTATCTCGACATCCCCTTCCAGCACGCCTCGCCGTCGGTCCTGAAGACCATGCGGCGCCCGGCCAACCAGGAGAAGACGCTCGACCGCATCCAGAACTGGCGCAGGGTCTGCCCGGACCTGGCGGTGCGCTCGACCTTCATCGTCGGCTTCCCTGGCGAGACCGAGGAAGACTTCGAGATGCTGCTCGACTGGGTGGCCGAGGCCGGGATCGACCGGGCCGGCTGCTTCAAGTACGAGCCGGTGGGCGGCGCCAAGTCCAATGAACTCGAGGGCCAGGTGCCCGATGCGGTCAAGCAGGAGCGCTACGAGCGGCTCATGGCGGTCGCCCAGGAGGTCAGCGCCGAGCGGCTGGCCACGCGCGTCGGGCGCACCATCGAGGTGCTGGTGGACGATGTGGACCCGGAAACCGAGCAAGTCGTCGCCCGGTCGCAGTGGGATGCGCCGGAGATCGACGGCAATGTGATCGTGGCGAACGCCCCGGGCATCAAGCCGGGCGACATGATGGTGGTCGAGGTGACGGGCTCGGACGAGTACGACCTCTACGCCGTGCCGGCAACGACGGTCCAATGAGCACCCACTCTTCCCACGTTCTGCCCATGCCCGGGGTCAGCATGAGCCTGGGCGCGGACCCTGTCGTCATGGGGATTCTCAACATCACGCCCGACAGCTTTTCCGACGGCGGGCAGATCGGGTCGGCCGACGACGCCCTTGTCCGGGCGCGGTCGATGATCGCCGACGGCGCCGACATCCTCGATATCGGCGGAGAAAGCACCCGCCCGGGGGCCGACGAGATCGGCGTACAGGCGGAGCTCGACCGCATCATGCCGGTATTCGACGCGCTGGCGGCGTCCGACATGACAGTGCCGCTGTCCATCGACACCTACAAGGCGGTCGTGGCCGACCAGGCCGTGCAGGCGGGCGCGCGGATCATCAACGACGTCCACGGGTTGCAGCGCGAGCCGGAAATCGCGGATGTCGCGGCGCTGCACGAGGTGCCGGTGATCGTCATGCACTGGGATACCGCGCGCGACCGTGGCAAGGATATCATCGCGGAGATGACGCGATACTTCGAGAAGAGCCTTGAAATAGCTGAAACCGCTGGGATTCCGAAGGAAAGAATCGTGCTCGACCCCGGCTTCGGTTTCGCCAAGGACCTTGCGGACAACTACACCCTTCTGAACCGCCTGGGTGAGTTGCATGCCCTCGGCTATCCGCTGCTGGCGGGCACGTCGCGCAAGTCGATGATCGGCAAGCTGCTCGATATCGCGGCGGACGAGCGGCTGGCGGGAACAATTGCAACCAATGTCCTGGCCTATCGCGCCGGCGCCCACATTTTCCGCGTGCACGACGTGCGCGACCACGTCCATGCGCTGCGGGTCGCTCAAGCGAGCCTTTACGGCGTGCCACAGGAGGCCGGATAGATGCCCGAGAGACCGATGGATCGTATCCTTCTCAACGATCTCGCCTTTTACGGCTATCACGGGGTCATGCTGGAGGAGAACAAGCTCGGCCAGCGTTTTCGCATCGATATCGAGTGCGGGATCGACCTGGCCACCGCAGGGCGCAGTGACGAGGTGACCAATACCGTCTCCTATGCCGATCTCTACGATCTCGTGCGCAAGGCGACCGAGGACGAGCGGTTCAAGCTGATCGAAGCGCTGGGGCAGCATATCGTCGACCGGGTCTTCGAGAGCTTTGCTCCTATCGAATGGATCCGCATTCGCATCCGCAAGCCCGAGGCGCCGATACCGGCCACGGCGGGCGAGTTCGCCATCGAACTGTACCGGGAACGCGTGTGATGGCGACGGCCTGGCTCGCACTGGGCGCGAATATCGGCGATCCTTCGGCGCAACTCGAGGAGGCCATTCGGCGGCTCGATGCGACGGACGGCGTTACGGTCAGCAAGCGGTCGGCGATCGCGATTACCGCGCCGTGGGGCAAGACGGATCAGAACGAGTTCCACAACATGGCGCTGAGCGTGGAGACGTCGCTGGAGCCGCAGGACCTGCTGGCGGCCTGCCTGAGCGTGGAAAAGCAGATGGGGCGCCAGCGCGGCGAGAAGTGGGGACCGCGCAACATCGACATCGACATCATCGCCTATGAGCGCCAGGAGATGACGACGCTGGCGCTCACCCTGCCCCATCCGTATGCGCATGAGCGGGCTTTCGTGCTCGATCCGCTCAGGGAGATTTCGCCGGAAACCGCGGACTGGATCGTCCGTCGCGCCAGCGGCGCAATCTAGAACTTCCGTTCTGATTCAATCAGAACGGAGGCTCCGGGTTCCTGAGTGGTCGCGTTCTCGAACCGAACAAGTGGTGTCCACTTGTTCTGAAAACGCTTAGCCCCTCGTATCGACCAGCTCGATCACCCTGAGCGCCGCGTCGTACTCCTTGCGGCGCTGGGCGCGGCGCGCGGCGGCCTCCGGGTCCTCACCCCACAGGCGGATGTTGTGATCCTCGTCGACATGCGCCGCCGCCCAGGCCTCGTCGGCCCCGATCAGGCCGTGGCGCAGGGAAATGGCAAGCAGTCCGGAGCTCGTGATGCCGGTGATCGAGACGAGCGCCGTGAGCGTGAGAATGTCAGCGTCGGCAACCGCTTCGTCGAGACGGGTCAGCGTCTCCCCGGGCTGCGCCTGATGGATGATGCCGACGGTGGGCTGGAACGCGACGTTGAAATGGCGCGCGACCCTGACCAGCGCATCGTCCCAGCGGCGTTCCTGTTCGGCCACCAGCTCGCGCGGGCTTTCGGCGCGGTAGAGCAGCAGGTCGTTGCCGGCAAACTTGATCACTTCCTTGCGCAGCGCGTCGGCTGTCGCCTCGCCGCCCTCCAGCGCTGAATTGATCAGCTTGACCACCGGCATGGTGTCGGGGTCGATGTGAGTGCCCTGGGCGCCCCATTCCGCGGCCATATCTCGGCCGAGCTGCTCGACGGGCACAACGACGGGCACCTGGCCGCGCGTCTTCGTGGGGCGACCGTCGAGGGTAACTGCATAGCCGTCGGCGCGCGCCTCGACGTCCGCCGTCTCGTAGAAGCGCCTGGGCAGCTCGCGCTGGGCGTGCTTCTGCGCGCGGCCATAGCCATCTTCGCGGTGCTCGATGGCGTCTTCGAGAAATTCACGCATGCTGTGGTCCCAACAGCCGGTCGATGGTGCCGGCCAGTTCGTCGAAATGCTCGATGATCGTATCCGCTCCGGCGCGGGTCAGGTCATCGACCTCGTGATAGCCCCACCGCACGCCGATGGCCTTCACGCCGGCAGCCACGGCCATTTCCATGTCGTGGTTGGTGTCGCCGATCATCACGGTTTCATGGCGCCCGGCGCCGACCATGTCCATCGCCGAGACGATCATGTCCGGATTCGGCTTGGACGGGTTGGTGTCCGGCGTCTGTATGCTGGTGAAATAATCGCTCAGGCCATGATCCGCAAGCAGGCGTTCGGCCCCTGCCCGCCCCTTGCCGGTGGCGACGGCGAGCAGCGTGTCGTCGCGGGCCACCAGAGAATCGAGAGCTGCTCGCGCGCCGGGGAAGAGCGGTTCGCGCCCGGAACCGATCGCGCGGGCGCGGTATTCCTCGCGATAGCGGGCCGCAATGGCCTGAATCCGCTCCGGGCTGGCGTGTGGGGCAACGCGTGTCATGGCGATATCGAGTGTCAGCCCCGACATGGAGCGGATGGTGGTTTCATCCGGCACGGGTTCGTCGAGCGCGGTCAACGCAGCAGTCACCGTTTCCACGATCAGGGCGACGGAATCGATCAGGGTGCCGTCGACATCAAATACGATCAGTCGCATTCAAACCTCGTTGTCGTCATAGCGTTTGGCGTCGAACCCCAGCACCTCGAAGGTCTGCTTGATGTGCGGCGGCAGGGGCGCCGAGATGTCGAGCTGCTTGCCGCTGCGCAGCGGCAGGGACAGGCGCCGGGCATGCAGGTGCAGCCCCTTGCCGGGCTCGTCGGGGCGCGACCAGTTCCAGTTGTCGAGATCGAAATAGCGCGGATCGTCCAGGATGGGGGTGCCCATCTCCATCATGTGCACGCGCAACTGGTGGGTGCGGCCGGTGACCGGCTTGAGGGTCACCCAGGCGAATTCCTGGCCGGCGTGGTCGGTGACCGAATAGTGGCTCATCGAGTGCTGGGCACCGTCGTGCTCCTGCCCCACCACGATCATCTGCTCACCGTCGCGCGTGGCCTGCTTGGCGAGAAAGCACGAGATCTTGCCCTGGGGCGGCTTGGGCACGCCCACGGTGACGGCCCAGTAGATCTTGCGGGCCGAACGCGAGCGGAAAACCTTGCCGAAATGACTGGCGGCGGCGCGGGTCTTGGCCACGAGCAGGCACCCGGACGTGTCGCGGTCGAGCCGGTGGACGAGGCGCGGCGCCTCGCCTTTCTTGTTGGGCAGGCTCTTGAGCATGCCGTCGATGTGGCGCTTCGTGCCGCTGCCGCCCTGCACGGCGAGGCCGTGGGGCTTGTTGAAGACGTAGAGCTCGTCGTCCTCGTACAGGATGAGATCGCGCAGGGTCTGCGCGTCCTTGTCGTTGATCTTCGGCGCGGAGGGCTTCGGCGCATCGTCGATAGGGGGAATGCGCACGACCTGCCCCGAGGACAGGCGCGTACTCGTCTTCGCCCTGGCCTTGTCCACGCGGACCTGGCCGGTGCGCAGCAGCTTCTGCAGGCGGCCGAAGGGCAGCTGCGGGAAATGGACGCCGAACCAGCGGTCGAGCCGCATGCCATCTTCGTCGCGTCCTATGGTGCGTTCCTGCACCGCCGCCATCACAGCACTCCGCGTACGAGGGCAAGGCCGGCGAACAGCATCGTCACGGAGACAATGACCGACAGGCCAATGTAAACCAGCGCCAGCGCGATATGTCCGCGCTCGAACAGCGTGATCACCTCGAGCGAGAACGAGGAAAACGTCGTGAACCCGCCCAGAAGGCCGACGGCCAGGAACAGGCGTGTCTCGTTCTGCCAATCCGGCGTGAAGTGCGCCAGCAGGCCCACCAGCAGCCCCATGGCAAACGAGCCGACGATGTTGGCGAGCATGACGCCCATGGGCAAGACGCCGTGCCAGTAGCGACCGACGAACACCCCGAGACCATAGCGCCCCATGGCGCCCAACGCTCCGCCGGCGCCGACGAGCAGGAATGCCTGCATGATGAAAACCTCGGTAACGATCCGGCCCCACCGAGTAATGAATTTGCCCGGGAATGGCAAATGCGGGGTTGGCTTGCGGACTGCGGCTGG
>CAZNHG010000230.1:0-4965 GCA_964572555.1 uncultured Devosiaceae bacterium
ACCGAGCAGGCCAAGCGCCAGCTCATCCGCGTGCCGCTGCGCGAGGGCCGCACCCTGCATCACGACGTCACCGGCCGCCATGGCGCCGGCAAGGTCGTCCTGCGTGCCGCGCCTCCGGGCACCGGTATCATCGCGGGCGGTCCGATGCGCGCCGTGTTCGAGACGCTGGGCATCAACGACATCGTCGCCAAGTCGCAGGGCACGCAGAACCCGTACAACATGATCCGGGCGACCTTCGACGCGCTCAAGAACGTCGACAGCCCGCGCTCGGTTGCGGCACGCCGGGGCCTGAAGGTTTCCGAGCTGCAGGCACGTCGCGGCGAAGTCGCCGCCGACGCCTGATGGCGCATTCGTGAAGGACTGAGACAATGGCTGACAAGACCATTACCGTTGAGCAGTATGCCAGCGCCAACCGCCGTGGCGAGAAACAGCGCGCCACGCTGACCGGGCTGGGCCTCAACAAGCTGAACCGTCGGCGCGTCCTCAAGGACACGCCCGAAGTGCGTGGCATGATCAACAAGATTCCGCACCTCGTCCGCATTGTGGACGGGCAGTAGGCGGCAAAGGGGTTTTCAAGATGCGTTTGAACACACTCAAGGACAATGCCGGCGCCAGCAAGGACCGTATGCGCGTCGGGCGCGGCATCGGGTCCGGCAAGGGCAAGACCGGCGGCCGTGGCGTGAAGGGCCAGACCTCGCGGTCCGGCGTTGCCATCAACGGTTTCGAGGGCGGCCAGATGCCGCTTCACATGCGCATGCCCAAGCGCGGGTTCAACGCATGGAAGCCGAAGAAGTACAACGCCGTTCGGCTCGACCGCATTCAGCGGGCGATCGATGCGGGCAAGCTCGACGCCAAGGGCGTCGTCGACGCGGCTGCGCTTGTCGAGGCGGGTGTCATCCGCCGCGCCAAGGACGGTGTGCGCCTCATTGCCGGTGGTGAATTCAAGGCCAGCAAGGTGACCTTCAAGGTCGTCCATGCCTCGGCCGGGGCGATTGCCGCTATTGAAGCGCAGGGTGGCAAGGTCGATATGACCAAGGTCGACGACAAGGCCGACGCGTAACCGCGCATCCGGCATCGACCCCAGCCCAAGGAGCCACTATGGCCTCTGCAGCCGAACAACTGGCACGCAATCTCAGCTTTTCGACCTTCTCCAAGGCGAAGGATCTCCAGCAACGCATCCTGTTCACCCTGGGCGCGTTGCTTGTTTATCGTGTAGGCACATATATTCCGCTGCCCGGCATCGACCCTCAGGCGTATGCCCAGACGTTCGAGCAGGCGCAGCAGGGTATCGCGGGCATGTTCAACATGTTCGCGGGCGGCGCCGTGGAGCGCATGGCCATCTTCGCGCTCAACCTGATCCCGTACATTACCGCCTCCATCGTCATCCAGGTGATGTCGACTGCCTCGCCCAAGCTCGAGCAGCTGCGCAAGGAAGGCGGCGAAGCGGGGCGGCGCAAGATCAACCAGTACACGCGCTACCTTACGGTGGTGTTCTGCGCGGTCCAGGCCTACGGCATTGCCATGGGACTCGAGGCCAGCCAGGGCGTTGTGCTCGAACCGGGCTGGTTCTTCCGCATATCGACGGTTATCACGCTGGTCGGCGGCACCATGTTCCTGATGTGGCTGGGCGAGCAGATTACCGCGCGCGGCGTCGGAAACGGCATTTCGCTGATCATTTTCGCCGGCATCGTTGCAAACCTGCCGGGCACTGTCGCCCAGACCCTGGAGCTGAGCCGCACCGGCGCCTTGCCGACGATCGCGGTCGTCGGGCTTCTCGTTCTGGCGATCGTGGTGATCGGCGTGATCGTGTTCTTCGAGCGCGCCCAGCGCCGGCTGTTGATCCAGTACCCGAAGCGCCAGGTCGGCAACAAGATGTTCCAGGGCGACACCTCGCATCTTCCGCTCAAGCTGAACACCTCCGGCGTCATTCCGGTGATCTTCGGCTCGTCTCTTCTGCTGCTGCCGGCGACCTTCACCTCCTTCGCCAGCCAGGGCAATGCGCCCGAGTGGCTGCAGGTGATCTCGGCGCTGCTGGGCCGTGGCCAGCCGCTCTATCTGCTGCTGTTCGCGGCGTTCATCATCTTCTTTGCGTTCTTCTACACCGCGATCGTGTTCAATCCGACCGATACGGCGGACAATCTGAAGCGCTCCGGCGGCTTCATCCCGGGCATCCGTCCGGGTGAACGTACTGCGGCACACATCGACTACGTGTTGACGCGCATCACCGCGGTCGGCGCGCTCTACCTGACGATTGTGGCGCTCATTCCCGAGGTGATGGTGAGCCAGCTCAATGTGAGCCAGTTCATCGGGGGGACCTCTCTGCTCATTATCGTGACGGTGACACTCGATACCATCAGCCAGATCCAGAGCCATCTGATTGCCCAGCAATACGAGGGCCTCGTCAAGAAATCGCGTCTGGGCGGACGCGGTACCAAGCGTTCGGGGGGTGTGAAACGATGAGATTGATCCTTCTGGGACCGCCGGGAGCCGGCAAGGGGACGCAGGCACAGCTTCTCGTCGAGGCCTACTCGATCCCGCAGCTGTCCACCGGCGACATCCTGCGCGCGGCCATCAAGGCCGAGACGCCGATGGGGCTCGAGGCCAAGGCGATCATGGATCAGGGCAACCTGGTTTCCGACGAGGTGGTCAATGCCATCGTCTCGGAACGGCTGGACGAGCCCGATTGTGCCAACGGCTTCGTGCTCGACGGCTTTCCGCGCACCATCGCCCAGGCCGAGGCGCTCGACGGCATGCTGGCCGACAAGGGCATCGCGCTCGATGCCGTCGTCCAGATCACGGCCGACGAGGACACCCTGGTCGACCGTGTCCTCAAGCGTGCCGCGGAGACCGGGGGCGCGCGCGCCGATGACAACGAGGATGTCATCCGCAATCGCCTCGAGGTCTATCGCGAACTGACCGAGCCGCTCGTGGCGTACTACGCCGATCAGGGGCTGTTGAAGACGGTCGACGGCATGGACAGCGTCGAGAACGTCACGAAGGAAATTCGTCGCAAGCTCGACGGCTAAGCAAGTTTGGTGCCGCAGTGCAATTGTCAAGTTGACTTTGCTTTGCGGAGCCTTTAGGAACCGCGCCAGTCTCTAACGCAATTGTAGACTGGATTCGGCTTCCGATCTTACGAATTGGACCGGAATCCGGTCTGTTGTTGTTGAACGGTTCAGGCAGCGCCGAACTGTCGCCAAATGAAGGAGAGCGGACGTGGCTCGTATTGCTGGCGTCAATATCCCGACCAACAAGCGCGTGGTGATCGCGCTTCAGTATATCCACGGGATCGGCCCGAAGAAGGCCGCGGAAATCTGCGAGAAGGTTTCCATTCCGGCCGAGCGCCGGGTCAACGAGATGACCGATGCCGAGGTCATCCAGGTGCGTGAAACCATCGACCGCGACTATGTCGTGGAAGGTGACCTGCGCCGCAATGTGGCGATGAACGTCAAGCGTCTGATGGACCTTGGCAACTACCGCGGGCTGCGTCACCGCCGCAACCTGCCGGTACGCGGACAGCGCACCCACACCAACGCCCGGACCCGCAAGGGCCCGGCGAAGCCGATCGCGGGCAAGAAGAAGTAGGGGTTCGCGATACGCGAATCCTCGGTGGAGCCGCCGGAACCGTTGGGCAGACGGCGGCGAAGAGATCGAAACAGGGAAAGTAAATGGCCAAGAGTGACACGACGCGCGTTCGTCGGCGCGAACGCAAGAATATTACCAACGGCGTTGCGCATGTGAACGCCTCTTTCAACAACACGATGATCACCATTACCGACGTGCAGGGCAACGCCATTTCGTGGTCCTCCGCCGGTACCATGGGTTTCAAGGGGTCGCGCAAGTCGACCCCGTATGCTGCACAGGTTGCAGCCGAAGATGCGGCGAAGAAGGCCCAGGAACATGGCATGAAGACCCTCGAGGTCGAGGTTCGCGGTCCCGGTTCGGGCCGTGAGTCGGCGCTCAGGGCCCTGCAGGCTGCGGGTTTCAACGTCACCAGCATCCGCGACGTCACCACGATCCCGCACAACGGTTGCCGGCCGCGCAAGCGCCGCCGCGTTTAACACAAGGTGCGCGTAAGGCCCGGTGCCCTTGGCGCCGGGCAAGTGACTTCGGTTGCGGCTAGGCGGTCCGGTTGGGGACCGCGATTTTGAAAGGATGTTGACAGAAATGATCCAGAAAAACTGGCAGGAATTGATCAAGCCGACCAAGCTGGACATTGCTTCGGGCAATAGCGCGCGCACTGCCTCGGTCGTTGCCGAGCCTCTGGAGCGCGGTTACGGCCTGACTTTGGGGAACGCGCTGCGGCGCGTGCTTTTGTCGTCGCTGCAGGGTGCAGCGGTTACGGCCATGCAGATCGACGGCGTTCTGCACGAGTTCTCGTCGGTTGCCGGCGTACGCGAGGACATTACAGACCTCGTGCTCAACGTCAAGGAGATTGCCCTGAAAATGGAAGACGAGGGGCCCAAGCGCCTCACGCTGTCCAAGCAGGGTCCGGGCGCGGTGACCGCCGGTGATATCAAGGTCACGGGCGACATCGAGGTTCTCAACCCCGAACTGGTGCTGTGCCACCTCGATGACGGGGCCGAGATCAATATCGAGTTCACCGTGAACACCGGCAAGGGCTACGTGCCCGCTGACCGCAACCGTCCGGACGATGCACCGATCGGCTATATCCCGGTCGATGCGCTGTTCTCGCCCGTGCGCCGTGTCAGCTACAAGGTCGATGCCACCCGCGAGGGGCAGGTGCTCGACTATGACAAGCTGACCCTGCAGGTCGAGACCAATGGCGCGGTCACCCCGGAAGACGCGGTGGCCTATGCCGCGCGTATCCTCCAGGACCAGCTCACCGTTTTCGTCAATTTCGAGGAGCCGACCAAGGAATCCGCCGCGGACACGGTCCCCGAGCTGGCATTCAACCCGGCGCTTCTCAAGAAGGTCGACGAGCTCGAGCTCAGCGTGCGTTCG
>CAZNHG010000230.1:4975-5274 GCA_964572555.1 uncultured Devosiaceae bacterium
GCAGCGCACCGAGTCGGAGATGCTGAAGACCAAGAACTTCGGCCGCAAGTCGCTCAACGAAATCAAGGAAGTCCTGGCTCAGATGGGGCTGCATCTTGGAATGGATGTCGCCAACTGGCCGCCCGATAACATCGACGACCTCGCCAAGCGCTACGAAGATCATTATTGATCGCGTTTGCCGGGAGAGTTTGACAGGAGAACAAGATGCGCCACGGAAAAGCAAACCGGAAACTGAACCGGACCTCCAGCCATCGCAAGGCCATGTTCGCCAACATGGCGGTGGCGCTGCTCAAGCACGA
>CAZNHG010000231.1:0-5249 GCA_964572555.1 uncultured Devosiaceae bacterium
CTATGCGCTCTACCCGCACATGACCGTGTTTCAGAACATGGCATTCAGCCTGACCATGGCCAGGGCTCCCCGCAAGGAAATCCGGGAACGGGTCGAAAAGGCAGCGGATATCCTGCAGTTGCGCGAGCTTCTAGACCGCAAGCCGGGGCAGCTGTCCGGAGGGCAGAAGCAACGCGTTGCCATTGGACGGACAATCGTGCGCGAACCCGAACTCTTTTTGTTCGATGAGCCTTTATCGAACCTCGATGCGGAACTGCGGGTGCAGATGCGCGCCGAGATTATCGAGCTGCACCGCAAGCTGGGTTCAACCATGATTTTCGTTACCCATGATCAGATCGAGGCGATGACACTCGCCGACAAGATGGTGGTCATGAACGCAGGGGTGATCCAGCAGTGGGGAGCGCCACTCGAGATCTACGATGATCCGGACAACAAGTTTGTGGCTTCCTTCATCGGGACACCGAGAATGAATTTCATGCCGGCCCACGTTGCGGAAGTGCATGACGATCACATCGTCGTTGTGCGTGCTAGCGACCCGGATCCCGCACCTCTGGCCGTGCCGTTCAAGGGATTTGATCCAGACTTGAGACAGGTCGAGCTGGGCATCCGTCCGGAACACGTGCGTGTGGCGGAGAAGGTGGATTCGTCCAACTGTGTGCCTATCGATGTGCGATTGGTCGAAGAGCTAGGCGACATCACCTACGTGCATGCCACCCTGCCAGGCGGAAGCAGGCTGACCGCACAAAGCTATGGGCAAAGGCACACGGGAGCTCATCAGGTCCACGCTGTTCTCGATACCGACCAAATGTTGGTCTTTGACCTCGAGGGCAACCGCCTCAGAAGCGCTGACCGTTTGCGCACCTAACGTTCGTCATCTTGCCATGCGTCAAACCTGCCGGCTCTTTCAAGGTGGGGGGCGCATATACGATCGCTGAATTGTTTATTAACTTGCCTAAATAAAAAACTACAGGACGTTTGTATGTCTGGAGTCGTCGTAGGAATCGATGTCGGGGGAACCAAAACACACCTGCGCGCGCATGCGCGGCAGTCTGCGCCGGTTGATATGGTTGTCGCAAGCGCTGACTGGCGTACGCGCGACTGGCGTGATGATGCAAAGGCCCTTCTCAGGCTCTCCGAGAGGCTTGTGGATGGTGTGCCGATAAAGGCATTGGCAGTCGGTGCCCATGGTTGTGACAACGCGGCGGAATGCAAGGCATTCGAGTGCGCTTTTGCCGATCAGGTGAGTTATCCCGTCGTGGTGCGCAATGATGCGGAACTTCTCCCAGCGGCCTGTGGTCTGACCCAAGGCATTGGCCTGGTGGCGGGGACGGGATCGATCGCGGTCACGCGCAACGCGGATGGGGCTATGCTCGTTGCCGGGGGGTGGGGGTGGATCATCGGTGATGAAGGTAGTGCGTCCGGACTTGTGCGTGAAGCGGGACGGCACGTTAGCCAACACCTCGACATGGGAGGATCGCACGATGAGCCTCTCGTCCGCGCCATATTCGAAGCTCTTGGCATTACCTCTGCGGCGCGTGTTGGCAGTACCTTGTCTGAAGCAAACAGTGCAGCTGAGTTGGGCCAACATGCGCAAGTGGTTTTTGAGGCCGCCGATTGCGGCTCTCAGCTTGCACTCAAAGTCATCAGCGAAGGCGCCGACGCCCTTGTCGAGTTGATCGCGCGTCTGTCTGAGCGTGGGGCCGAGGCCAAGGATGTAGTGGGAGGCGGCGGTGTCATAGTCGGCCAACCCCGATTGGCGGACAGGTTCAAACAACAGATGTCGGCGCGCTTCCAGGGGCAAATGAGAACACAGATATTCGATGGAGCGCCTGTCGAGGGCGCCTGTCGGATTGCCATGGGAATGGCCGGTTTCCTCCCAACAGAGAAACGAGAAAACACGTCACGAAGCTGAAAACGACTGGGAAGGGGTGCTGGGCGAAGTTGCCCAAGCGCGCTTGGTCACGTCGCGCCCATCTTTTCGAGAGGACAACACGAAAGGTTTATCAATGAGTTACAGAGAGACCATCGCGCGCCAACCGGACATGCTTGGCCACGTCATCGCGACAGTATCGCCGCGTCTGGATGCCATCGATATGTCGGCGATGATCAATGGCGTAACGGCAGTGACCGGCATAGGCGCGAGCTATGAGGCCGCGGTGGTGACTGCCGGTGACCTAGCTGCACGCGGTCGTCGTGCGGTCGCCCCACGCGCAGCCGAACTGATGAGCAAACAGCCCCTGTATGATGCGATAGTCGCGATTTCTGCGGGCGGACGAAGCATCGAGCCGGTCACGGCAATTAAAACTAGTCCCCATACTACGTCCTATGCCCTGTCGCGTGAGTCCGGGAATCCGCTCGCCGACGCTTCGAATTTCCATGTTCCCTTCGACAGTGGTGCCGACGCAACGCCATCAAGCACCGGGTATACCGGGTCATTGGCGGCCGCTGGATTGCTGGCGGATCGTGTTTGCGCAAACGGTTCCACCCAGTGGGAAAAGCTGCCGGACCTCGCGCACAACGTCCTAGCGCATTGCGCGACTAGGATGGCGCACGTTTCTGCACTCTTCCACGATCGACGGGCGATTGATTGTGTCGGTTCCCGCGCCGGTTTGGGAACCGCTGGCGGGGCAGCGCTGCTTATAAGGGAAGCGTCGCGTATTCCCGCAGCGGCTCATGATACCTTGCACTACCTTCATGGCCCGATGGAAGCGATGGATTCGTCCACTGGAGCCGTCATTTTCGGCAATGGGCGCGAGATCAAACTGGCGGAGGATATGGCGGAATTCGGCTGTCCGGTCGTATTGGTCACGACCAGTTCAGAACCGAGCGAAAACCAGAATCTTTGTATCCTGAGGGTACCTGAAGCGGGGGGCATTGTTGCTCAAGGGATTTTGGATATTTTGCCTGCCCAATTGTTGGCAGCCGAACTCTCGGATGCGGCGAGCCTGACGGACGTCAAGTTCCGTTATCGTCAGTCCGACACCAAGATCAAGTCCGAAGATGCCAGCTGAGGCCCCGCCAGAGGGGCTGCGTACGCAACCTTGACAGTTTGACCACTTGATTGCGGCGGCCAAGGCGGCCGCCGTATTGCCTTCTATTGGAGCGAACGGGGCGCATGTGCGTGCTGGGCGTACGGGACATGGAATTCAGTAGCGGTCGGCGTATTGGGCTCGCCCGATGTGCCTCTGATACCCAGCTGCCCGCTTAGGGGGTACAAAAGCGTGGGTGGTATCTGCCCGCCGCGTCTCTTGTGCGCCTAGAAACAGCCAACCGGATGGTTTGCGAGACAGGGCTCGCTCAGCGGCCGTTCACGGTCGCCTATCGCAGCTTGGATCGTCTGAACTTCAGGTTGCCCTATATGACATGAGGAACGGTTGGCGCCCCGGGGGCAGGGTGCGCATGGGGGCATCTATCCGGCCTGATCACGTTGGTGTGTGGCTTCCAATCACCAGTTTTTGGGCGTGCTCGGCGGCAATTCTCGCAATACCCAGTATCGTTGCGTCGGATCCGAGTTGCGTCGTCGCCAATTGAGTAGGATAGCTTATCCGATCGAGCGCGGATTGAACAAACGGCGTCATTAATGCGTTTTGACCAACACCGCCTCCCAGAACAACCAAGCCGGGATCGACGACCGCGACGCAGGCCGAGATCATCTGGGCAATGTGCTTTGCATGAACTTCAATATGGTTCCGGGCGATGGGGTGTCCTTGAGATGCCAAGGCGAACAGGCTCTCGCTGTCGTCGGGAACGGGGCTGTTATCGTCGCGTGGCCACTTGTGTCGCAATCTCTGCATCAAGGACTCAGAGCCCAGAAAATTCTCGAGCTCCTCTAAATGAGGATCGAGGTCGGGACCCCATGGAAACGGTAGGCGACTGAGTTCGCCTGCGGCGCCGTTGTGGCCGCGGAAAAGCTCGCCGCGCAGAATGATCCCCATGCCAATCTTCAGGCCGACCTGAATGTAAGCGAAGTCGGGGTGATCAATCGCCGCTCCGTAGTTGTGCTCGGCGATAGCTGCGCAGTTCACGTTGTTCTCCAGCAATATCGGGACGTCCGCGGGCGGCTCGAAATGCTTGAAGATGTTGTTTTGGCGGGCCGGCACCAGCGAAGGCCCCCAATTTTCGCCGACACGTGCAGGAAGCGCGATACCTAGCGCACGCAAAGGTCCCCACTGGTCACGCGTGTTGTCTCTGGCCTCTTCGATCGCTGCGGCGACCGCTCTGCTGATTTCGGAGCTCAGATGGCGTTGAGTGGAGCGTAGCGTGTGTGCCGTTTCAAACAGAATGCGTCCATCGAGCGTGCCGGCACGCAATGAGATGTGACTTGACCCTGCATCGACACCGATGACGTGCCCCGCGCCTTGCCCCAGGCGGTACATCGCCGCTTTGCGCCCGGTCGTGCCCTGGACGGCTCCAATGCCTTCGACATATTCGAACTTCGCGAGTTCTCCTATCGCTGCTGACATCGTCGGGCGCGATAGCTGGAGGACCTCGCCCATCTGTGGCCGCGTTGCAGCGCCGGTTTCAGCCAGATGTCGAAAGACCGCCTGCGCACTCAGCGTGAAGTTGGGAAGCGTGCCTTTCCCGCGTGTTTGAACGACTGCCACGTGGATCCCTTTTTGAGCGAACTATCTCATTCTTACATTTAAAGG
Organism: uncultured Devosiaceae bacterium; assembly: GCA_964572555.1. Lineage (GTDB taxonomy): Bacteria > Pseudomonadota > Alphaproteobacteria > Rhizobiales > Devosiaceae > CAZNHG01. The sequence goes on from CAZNHG010000231.1 coordinate 4,650, forward strand.
ATTCAGCCATTGTAAGAAACGCTGCCGCTTCATCGGCCCGTCGATTCTCGGGAAATGTCGACAACAAGTTGGCTCGCCACCCATTGGGAGCTGGAGCAACCTTGGTGCAGTTGCTGAAATCGCGACGCATTGGTTTGACCGAATGAGTACAACCTCAATCCTTACACTCCGCTATTCAACGCCCACAATGCGCCGATACGCCAAGGGTGTCACGCCTGCGAGCCGACGGCTCTCGCGCGCGAGGTGCGCTTGATCCGTATAACCTGCCTCGATCGCCAGAACCGCTGTTGGGGCCCGTGAAACCCGGGAAAGTCGCAGAAAACGTTGGTAGCGCAGGATGCGGTCCAGCGTTTTGGGTCCGTATCCGAAATACGCGTCAAAGCGCCTGCGCAGTGTCCGTTCGCTCATGGCGAGGGACCGTGAGAGCCATGGCACAATTGGTGCATCCGCGGGAGGCCCAGTCTTGATGAGTGCATGTGCGGCCTGCATTGCGGGGTCTGGCGCGAGATTGGAGGGGGCAAATTCGTTTAATATACCTTCCAGGCTGGCGACGGGATCCTCGTCCTGGATATGCTTGACTAGGCGGCGTGCTTTGTTACC
>CAZNHG010000232.1:0-4727 GCA_964572555.1 uncultured Devosiaceae bacterium
TAGCGCAGCCTGGTAGCGCACCTCGTTCGGGCCGTGGGGGTCGCAAGTTCGAATCTTGCTACTCCGACCATTGAAAAGGCCGGTTCCCTTGGGACCCGGCCTTCTTATTTGCGTTATGTGATGCGTGCCCTAGTTCTTGCGGCTCTTGAGAAGCTGCCAGCCGCCGACCACTGTGAGCGCGGCGAAGGCGAGCTTGACGAGATCCCAAACGACGAAGGGCTCGATGGCGCCCTTGTAGGCGGACAGCACGACATTGCTCTGGTCCAGCCAGCCGGCGCTGCCGGACATGGCGAGCAGCCAGGTAAAACCGAGCGCGAAGACCACCGCGTCGCCCGCAACCATCCAGGCGAAGAGCTTGCCGAAGTTTTCGGAGGCGCCACGGTCGGCGGCGTGGCCGATGATGGCGGCCATGAACAGCCAGCCTACGATGAAGCCGCCGGTGGGGCCCAGAATGTAGGCCGGACCGCCGCCGCCCGCAAAGACGGGCAGGCCGGACATGCCTTCCATGATGTAGAGCGCCACGGTCGCCACGCCGATGCGCGCGCCAAAGGCCGCGGCGAGGCCGGCGACGGCCAGGGTCTGCAGGGTCACGGGAACCGGCCAGGTCGGCACCTGGATCTTGGCGGAGATGGTGAGCAGAAGCGTACCCAGAATCACCGTGGCAAGGCTCATCGCGGCGCGCGCGGTGCGCCCTTCGGGCTGCAGCGTTCCAAGCAGGGTATTCGGCGTAGTCAAAGTCGTGGCCATGAGGGTAAGGTCCTTCCCAACCGATTTCGCTGATGCGATTCCTTAGCCGCCTCGCCCGACAAGCGCAATGCCCCCTGCCCCGACGCTGACATTCGACACCGATTTCGACCCGCAAACCGGCACGCCCGTGCCCGTCGCGCCGGGACTGGTGCGGGTCACCGCGCCCAACGCCAGCCCCTACACCTTCACCGGCACGAACAGCTTCATCGCCGGGCACGACCGAGTGGCCATCGTCGATCCCGGGCCGGCGGATACCGCGCACGAGCAGGCGCTGTTGCGTGCCATCGGCGGGCGGGCGGTGGACGCCATCATTCTCACGCACACGCACAGGGATCATTGCGCGCTGGTGCCCCGGCTGGTGGCGACCACCGGCGCGCCACTGTGGTTCGCCGGGCCGCATCGGCTGTCGCGTCCGCGCAAACTGTTGGAGGTCAATCCGTTCGCGCGCTCCGGCGCATGGGAACTGACGCCCGACAGAACGCTGACGGACGGTGAGGTGGTCGAGATCGACGGCGTACGGCTCGAGGCCATCGCGACGCCGGGCCATTGCGCGAACCATATGGCGTTCGGGCTGTCCGGCACGTCGAACGTTCTCACCGGCGATCACGTGATGGGCTGGAGCTCAACGCTCGTCGCCGTACCCGACGGCTCGATGGCCGACTATTTCACCTCGCTCGACAGGCTGCTCGCGACGCCCTACACGCACTACCTGCCAGCGCATGGCGGCCCCATCGCTGACGGGCCGGCCTATGCCCGCGCGCTCAAGGCGCACCGCGAGGCGCGCAATGCGCAGATCGTCGAAGCGCTCGGCAAGGGCGCGCTGACCGTTCGGTCCTTGCGCGCCCGCATCTATCCCAACCTGCCGCCCGCCAATCGCATCGCGGCGGGGATGACGCTCAAGGCGCATCTCGAATACCTGATCGAACGGGATGAGGTCACTGCGCGGCCCGGCCTGACGGGCATGCGCTATCGGCTCGCGAAGGGCTGACGCCAAAGCTTTTTTTTCGTTGTGACGCTGTCACAACGAAAGCTCCAAGTGTTTGAGTGGTCACGTTTTCGAACCGCAAAAACGGCGCGCCACTTTTGCTGAAAGCGCTCTAGATCAGTCCGCCCGCGGCCAGCACCTTGCGGAACAGGCTGGGCAGCGCCTCGTTGTCGAGCGCCCCGGGGTGCGCCCACCAGCCGCTGTCGTCCGGTGCGCCCGTCACCGCAAGCGCCCATACGTCGAGTTCCAGGCGGAAATGCGTGAAAACGTGGCTCACCCGGCCCTTGTTCGCCCAGTCGCCGGCAACCGGGAAGTCCGGATCGACCTGTTGCCCCGCCCAGTGCGTGCCCGGCACCTCGGTCATGCTGGCAAGCATCCCCGTGTCGGCCCGCTGGCGCAGGCGCACCGCGCCATCGGGCCGCGTCATGATGAAGGCGTGGCCGTAGCGGGTCGGGCGTTCGGCCCTGGCCGGCTTGATGGGGAAATCCGTGGGCCGGCCCGTTGCCGCGCCTTCGCATCCGGGTTGCAGCGGGCACAGCATGCAGGTTGCGACGCGCGGGGCGCACAGGCTCGCACCGAGATCCATCAGCGCCTGGGCAAAATCGCCGGCGCGGGGCGGAACGTTGTCCTGCAACGCAGCGCGCAATTCGCTCTTGGCCTCGCGCACGGGCACCTCGAGCGCCGTGTAGCGCGCCAGCACGCGTTCGACATTGCCGTCGAGCACGGCGATCCGCTCGTCATAGCAGATCGCGGCGATGGCCGCGGCGGTGTAGGGCCCGATGCCCGGCAATGCCTGCAGCTCGACGGCTGATCTGGGGAAGATGCCGCCATACTCATTGGCAACCTTCACCGCGCAGGCATGCAGATTACGCGCCCGGGCGTAGTATCCCAGCCCCGCCCATTCAACGAGAATGTCGTCGCGCGGGGCCGCAGCCATCGCCTCGACGCTCGGCCAGCGCGTGAGGAACCGGTGAAAATAGTCGCCGACGACCGCCACCGTCGTTTGCTGCAGCATGACCTCGGAGAGCCACACACGGTACGGATCGGGCCGCACGCCCTCCCGCCGCGCGGCGGGGCCGACGCGCCAGGGCAGCGTGCGGGCGTGGCGGTCGTACCACTGCAGCAGCGCATCGGCGTCGAGCGGCGTGGCGGGCTTTTGTCGGGCGGCGGCTTCAGGCATTATGGGGACCGAGAAAACTCCAGCTGCGCGGGCAGCGCAAGCGGCAGGTAGCAGTCATCCCCATGGGCAGCAAGACAGCGAAAGACAAGCGGGCCAACCGGACGGTGGAACTTGGCGAGGCGATGAACACCGCCATCGACCCCGTGTTCCGCAAGCGCGGCTTCGCCAGCCGCGATCTCGTGACCAACTGGGCTGCCATCGCCCCGACGCCCTATGACACCACCGCCATGCCGGACAAGCTCGTCTGGCCGCGGCGCGCGGCCGGCGCGGAGGGTGCTATCCTGTATATCCGCTGCGCCGAGGGGCAGAAGCTGGCGTTCGCCCACGAGGCGCAGACCGTCGCCGCCGCGGTCAACCGCTATTTCGGCTATGTGCTGGTGGGGACGGTCAAGCTGTCCGCCGCCCCGTTCACACCGGGTTCAGGTCGCAAGACCGATAGTCGCCCTGCTCCGCCGCCGGAAATCGAACAGTCCGTGGACCAGACGGTGGCCGGAGTGGACGATGACGGGCTCAGGCAGGCCTTGCGCCGGCTCGGGCTTGGTTTGTTGTCCAATAACCGCTAGGGACGCCCCTGAACCCGCTCACCATCTATTGAACGTGTGCGGATATGTGCCCTGTTGCTGCCATGAACCACGCGTGTAGTGTCGGGCGCACCTTCGAGAATGGAGTTGAAACGTGAAGTTTACCCGCCGTGACGCCCTTGTTCTGACCGCCGCCGCTTCCGCGGGAAGCCTCGCCGGATTCAGCCCCGCCCTCGCCGCCGAAGGCGACGTGCACGATCAGGAAGCATTGATGCAGCCCAAGGGGTTCGAGGACCGCCCGCTCGGGCCCGCCGACGCCCCGGTGACGGTCATCGAGTATGCCTCGCCCACCTGCCCGCATTGCGCGACCTTCCACAACGATACCTATCCGCAGTTCAAGGAGCAGTACATCGACACGGGTGACGTGCAGTTCCTGCTGCGCCCGTTCCTGCGCAACGTGCTCGATGCGGTGGTGTTCATGCTCGCAGCGACCTCGGACGAGCAGTATCACGAGATCATCGCCACCTATTTCGAAACGCAGCAGCAGTGGGCGACCTCGGAAACCCCGCGCGATGCCATGCTGGAGATCGCCCTGCAGTTCGGTTTTACTGAGGAAAGCTTTGAGGCTGCCTTGACGAATCAGGAGCTGTTCGCAGGTATGGAAACCTTGAGGGAGCAGGCGGTCGACGAGTTCGACCTCACCGGCACGCCGACCTTCTACATCAACGGCAAGCAGTTTTCCGGAGACAAATCGCTTGAGGAGCTGGCAGCGGAAATCGATCCCCAGCTTGGCTAGCGCCCTCCGCGCCTCGGGAGGTGCGTGGTGAAGTTCACGCGCCTCCGCCTTACCGGCTTCAAGAGCTTCTGCGACCCCACCGACCTTCATCTCGAACCCGGCCTGACGGGGGTCGTGGGCCCCAATGGCTGCGGCAAGTCCAATCTCGTCGAGGCCCTGCGCTGGGTCATGGGCGAAAGCTCGTACAAGGCCATGCGCGCCGCGGGCATGGACGAGGTCATCTTCTCGGGCTCGGCCAACCGGCCCGGCCGCAACACCGCCGAAGTCACCGTTTTCCTCGACAATTCCGACCGTACGGCCCCGGCCGCGCTCAACAACGCCGATGCGCTCGAGGTTACACGCCGCATCGAGCGCGAGGCGGGGTCGGCCTATCGCGTCAACGGGCGCGAGGTGCGGGCACGCGACGTCCAGCTTCTTTTCGCCGATGCCTCGACCGGAGCACATTCCCCCGCGCTGGTGCGCCAGGGTCAGATCGGCGAGCTGATCTCGGCCAAGCCT
>CAZNHG010000232.1:4737-5243 GCA_964572555.1 uncultured Devosiaceae bacterium
GTCCAGCGCCGCGCGTTGCTCGAGGAAGCCGCCGGCATCTCCGGCCTCCACTCGCGCCGCCACGAGGCGGAGTTGCGCCTGCGCGCGGCCGAGCAGAACCTCGAACGCGTCGACGACGTGATCGCGCAGATCGAGCAGCAGCTCGAAACGCTCAAGCGCCAGGCCCGTCTCGCCACGCGTTACCGCAATATTTCGGGGGACATCCGCAAGGCCGAGGCGACGCTCTATCACATTCGCTGGGTCAATGCCCGCTATGCCGAGAAGGAGGCCGAGGCGCAGCAGGGCAAGCTGATCAACGCGCTGGCCGATGCCACGCATACCGAGCGGCAGGCCGCGCAAAAGCTCGAGGAGATCGAGGCCCAGGTCGAGCCCCTGCGCAACCACGAGGCCTCGGAAGCCGCCAAGCTGCAGCGGCTGACGATCTCGCGCGACCAGATCGACGAGGAAATGCGGCGCACCGACTCGCGGCGCACCGAGCTGGAGGACCGCAAGACCCAGGTCTCCGC
>CAZNHG010000233.1:0-5226 GCA_964572555.1 uncultured Devosiaceae bacterium
TCGTGGAGTTCATCATCATCGAGGAACACAGCCTGCGATGAAAGAGCATTGAGCATGAATATCTCCCGCAATCGTTGCGAACCGACCCCCGTGACCCGGGCCGTTTATCACGAGGGTGTTCGCGCGCTGTTCCCACGCCCTGCCCCCGGGTTTGGGTTTGAACCGTGCCCTGGGACGTCGTGCCGTGTCCTTGCGTCAGAACAAACAGCGCAATCCCGTCTTGCGATTGCTGCGCGTGCACGGAGTTACGCCCGCGATGCGAGTTGCCCCATCCATGTCGTAGAAAACTATATCATGCAAGACATATGCATGTATTATAACTGCGACAAATTGGGGGCCGTTCATGCGCTTCACATGTCATACAGACTACGCCCTGCGCGTGCTGATCTATCTGAACGCGCACCCGGAGCGGCTGTGCTCGATCTCCGAGATTTCCCGGGCCTATTGGGTGTCGCACAACCACATGATGAAGGTGGTCAACGCACTGGTGCGTGCAGGGTTCGTGACGACGTTCAGGGGACGCACCGGTGGTGTGCGCCTTTCGCGTCCCGCCCCGGAGATCAGTATAGGCAGCGTGGTGCGCGCGATGGAGGACGGGTTTGAGCTCGTGAAATGCGTGGATTGCGTCATCGCCCCGGGCTGCGGGCTCACGGGGCTGCGCGAACAGGCGCGTGCCGCCTTTCTTGCCGTTCTTGACAGCTGCAGCCTCGCCGAACTCCCCGAGGGAGGGGGCGATCTGCTCTCGCTGTGGGATAGCTGCACGCCTGCGGGCGCTGCATCATCGCGCTCTGCCTGACGCACCCGCGAAACCACCTCGCGTCCTTGGGCTTCATCCCTAGGCGAGGGGCGTGGATCTGGTTGCTTTCAGCGATTGATCTCGAGCAACGTCCCGGTGCAAAGGCGTGCCCAACCGCAGGCGTAAGGCGTTGAGCGTGACCAGGATCGAGGAGGAGCTCATCGCAAGAGCAGCGACAAGCGGGGTGACATGTCCGGAGACCGCCAGCGGCACAGCGACGACATTATAGGCCAGAGCCAGTCCGAAGTTCTGCCTGACAATCCGCGACGCGCGCTTTGCAAGAGCGAGAGCGAAAGGCACTGCATCGAGTCCATCCCGCGTGAAGACGAGGTCGGCAGCTGATCGACCGACATCAGCGGCACCGGCCGGTACGATCGAAACGTGGGCGGCGGCAAGAGCAGGTCCATCATTGAGCCCATCCCCCACCATAAGCGCTGGTTCGCCGTGTGCGGCGAATTCTTCGAGCACCGCAACCTTGTCGGCGGGCGCCAATTCCGCGCGGGCATCACGCACCTGCAGTTGGTCCGCCACGGCGTGTACCGGCGCGGGCCGGTCGCCCGAAAGGATCGTCGTACCAAATCCTGCCTGACGCAGCGCGGCAATGGTTGCTTCCGCGTCGGACCGCACCGGATCCGCGAAACCGAAGGCGGCAACGGGATTGGCGTCTTGGCTGAGCCAGACCACGCTGTTCACCGAATCCAGCTGCCGGTCCGTCGCATTGCAGAAATCCGCGCGACCAAATCGCCACACGTGGCCGTCAATTTCCGCTTCCACACCGCTGCCCGGAACTTCCTTAGCGGTCCGGAGCGGTTCTCCCCGAGCCGCGGCGGCAAGTGCCTGGGAGAATGGATGCCGGCTTGCTGCAGCGAGCCGCCCCGCAACAGCAAGTCCGCCAGCATCTCCCATCAATTGTCCCTCATAGCCTGGCTGCCCGCGCGTAAGCGTTCCAGTCTTATCGAAGGCGACATGCCTGACCTCGGCCAGGCGTTCCAGAGACGCGCCGTCTTTCATGAGGATGCCGGCCTCGAAAAGCCTGCCAGCCGCGACGACGTGCACGATCGGAACTGCAAGCGCCAGCGCGCAGGGACAGGTGATGATGAGCACCGCTATGGCATTGGTCGTCGCCCAATACCAGTCGCCGGACCATAGCCCCCAGCCAAGAAATGTCGACAGGGCAAGCAGATGGACCACCGGCGCGTAACCAGCAGCGGCACGGTCGGCAATTCGGCGATAGTGCGACCTGGCCCCTTCAGCCGCCTCCATTAGTTCGATCATTCGCGCGAGAAAGGAATCCGTGGCCGGCCTTTCGGCCCGGATCGTGAGGCGCCCCGAGAGGTTGAATGTGCCGGCCAGCAGCTTGGTGCCCTCGTATGCGCGAATGGGGCTTGTTTCCCCACTGACAAGTGCACTGTCGAGGTCGCTTTCCCCAGCGATGACCGTTGCGTCGACGGGCACACGCTCCCCCGGCGCCAATTCGAGCTGCATTCCCGGTGCGACCTCAGCTACCTGCACAGCTTCGCGTCTGCCATCGCGGTCGATCTTAAGGGCACGGTTTGGTGCCAGGCGTGCAAGGTTGTTGACTGCCCCCCGCGCCTTTTCGCGCATCAGGTGATCGAGGGTGCGCCCAATCAAGAGAAAGAACAACAAGGTGACCGAGGCATCGAAATAGGCATGCACACCGCCTGTTGCCGTCTCGTAAAGGCTCAGTGCCAGGGCCAAGAGCACGGCGAGAGCGATGGGAACGTCCATGTTGACGGTGCCTTGACGCAGGGTGGCCCAGGCGGAGTTGAAGAAGGGGCGGCCCGCATAGGCAACGGCTGGAACTGCGATTAGCGCGGAGATCCAGTGAAACAGATCGCGCGTAGCCGGCTCCGCCCCGGACCAGATCGAGACCGAGAACAGCATGATGTTTGTGGCCGCGAACCCGGCGACGGCCAACGACCGTACCAACCGGGCCAACTGGGCGTCCTTCTCCCATTCGGCTGTGCGATCCGGCACGAAGGCGCGATACCCCGCGCGGTGGATTGCCGCGAGCAGTTCTCCGACGCTCCCGCCCTCGGGATCGAAAACGATGCGCACACGCCGAGCAGTCAGATTGACGCGCGCGGCCTTGACCATCTCGAGCGCATCGAGCCGGCTTTCGATGGCCTCGATGCATGCGCCGCAGTGGACATCCGGGACCGTCAACTCGAGCTGACTTGTGCCGTTGCCCAGGTCCCTGGCGGCGGAGGCGAGCAACTCTTCCCGAGCTTGTGTGTCCCCCCGGCCGAAGGCCAGGGATTCCGCCCCGGGCGCGCAACAACTCATTCAGCCTCTCCTTGCCGGCCCCTGTTGAAGGCAAGCGGGCCAGCTGCCGCTGGAGATCTGAAGTGCCCGAGTACCCGTCTCAATAGTATGCTCTGAACTCGGCCCGGTGTGAATGCGCATCATGGGCGCTTTGATCGTCTGCATTGCGCTGCGCGTCGGGCGCAGTGTCCTCGGACCCCCGGGAAGTGGTATCCTGCTCATCAGGCGGATCCCTGGGGATGAGAATGCGCCAGGCGCTGCCTTCCGGATCGTCGAACTGATTGTTCCGCAAGGCCCAGAAGAATGCGCCCAATCCAATAAGAGCCATTGTGATGGAGACCGGCACAAGTATCGCCAGGCTCATGACGCGTTCTCCTTGTCATGAAGGGCATGATAGGCATGCCATGTGCCATGCCCCAATATTGGAAAGATCACAGCCAGTCCAAGCAGGCCGGTGATCACCGACAGTCCGATGCCGACCGCGACGATGGTGCCCCACACCAATGCCGGACCAAGATTCTGAATGGTCGTTGCAAAGCTCATCCCCATGGCGGTCAGCGCATCACGCCGTTCGACCAGCAGCATGGGTACAGAGACGAAACTAAGCGCAAACGCGAATGCGGCGAACAGGCCGCCAACGGCGCTGCCCACAAGGACAAGTGCCCAGCCCCGCGGGGTCATGAGCACGTTTATCATGGCGTCCCCGGCGCCGGGAAATGGTGTCAAACCGAAGAACAGGGCATAGAGTAGATCCGCCGCCCGAAGCCAGAACAGGACCAGAAGGCCTAGAAAGAGGCCTGCATAGGCCAGCTGGGGTCCGGAGGCAGTACGTACCAGGACCATATTCGAAAGGCCGACGCGTCCGCCCTGCATCCTGCGGCGGCTTTTCTCATATAGACCAATGGCGAGAAACGGTCCGACGATCAGAAAGCCGGACATTGCGGGAAGCGCCAGATACAGAAGCCCGAAAAAATTGAGCGACCACAGAACTGCATAGGAGAGCACAATCAGGAAAACGCCATAGGCGAGGCTCGTCCATGGATCGGCGCGAAAGTCGTCCCAGCCAGCACGCAGCCAACCCAAAGCGGCACCCGGGGCGAGGTTTCGGGCGAACATGGCCCGGGGACGTTCGGGCCTGCGGGGTGTTGGAAGCGGTTCGAGCATGACCCCTATTCCCTTCAACAAGCGTGTTTTGCCGGTCGTGCGCCGGACTCGACGGCGACACATTCGGGCTGCGACTGAAAGGCCAACGAGATGAAGTGTACATTCGCCGCCACGAATATGCCCACCAGCACGATGACGCCGGCTATGACTAACCTCTTCTGGGTCGCCCCCTTCATTTCCGGGCCTCCAGAGGCGGCGTTCCCAGCTGGCTTACGTAGAGCGCGAGCAAATTGATCTCCGCATCGCTGAGGCGTCCGTCCCATGCCGGCATGTGCCCCTGCCGGCCCTGCCGCAGGATTTCGAGAACCGTGCCACTCTCCTGTCCGTGGATGGTGGCATCATCGGTGAGTGAAGGAGCGCCGGTTTCAAGGCCACCCACACCGCGCTCGCCATGGCAGGCTGCGCAGTTTTCCGCGAACAGAGTGGCGCCGTTACCGTTGTGGTCAGCCGAACCCTCGCGCAGGGTCTCGACATAATTCGCCACCTCCTGGCGCTCCTCGCGGCTCATCCAGTCGAAGGCCGGCATTTGGGCGATTCGCGTATCCGGGTGTGCGTCATTGATGCCGACGCGAATGGTTTGTGCGATGACCTCAGCGTCACCGCCCCAAAGCCAGCTATCGTCTCGCAATACCGGAAACCCGGGACCACCATTGCCTTGAGGACCGTGACACGCCGCGCAATTATCCGAATAGAGCCGATCGGCCGCAGGCATGGCGGTCACCATCAGCGCCTCGTTCTCGGCGATCGCAGCAAAATTGGGGGTGTTGAAATTTGCAAGCCATTCCTGGCGCGTTGCATTCATCTCGCGGAAACTCTCGACCGCGAGCTCGCCTTGATCGAGCCCGAGCAGGCCGCGCGTATAGTCGCGCCCCAGCGGCCAGGCGGGCAGAAACACCCATGTGACCACTGAGTAGGCCAGGGTCAGCACGAGCGCGGCGATGACGATCTTGGGAAACGGCGTATTGAGTTCCCTGATGCCG